>CAZDWU010000007.1:29822-36780 GCA_964509165.1 uncultured Chthonomonas sp.
CCCGCGCTGGTGGCGTTCACCACCAGGTCAAACCCTTCAGTGCTCAGGGTGTTCGCAACCCCCACGCCCAGAGCCGCCGCCGCCTCGGGCCGCCGCGCCCACACCGTCACGTCCCAACCGGCTCTTTCCAGCGCCCGCACCACGGCCACGGCGGAGCCCCCCGCGCCCAGCACCAAAGCCCGGCCCACCGTCACGCCCGCCAGGCTGGCCAAGAACCCCGGTGCATCTGTATTCGCCCCGTGCCGGTTGCGCAAATCGATGGTGTTCACCACGCCCACGCGCGTCGCCCACTCGTCGTGGCTTTGGCACCACGCGAAGGCTTCCACTTTGTGCGGGACGGTCACATTCACCCCTCGGTAGCCGAGGGCTCGCAGATGATCCAGCGCCTCGCTGACCTCACCCGGTGGAACCCGAATGGCCACATACGAGCGCTCCAAGCCCAGCGCCGCATATGCCCAGGTGTGCAAGCGGGGCGAAAGCGAGTGCGCCACCGGATCGCCCAGCACCGCGTAATCCGCCGCCGGAGCCAAGCGCCAATCGTCTACGACGATCGCTTCGTATCGCGAAAGGTCCACTGCCGCTGCCCGATAAAGTTCACAAACGCCGCCACGATCATGCCGACAAACGAGGCCACCCAAAACGCCTTCTGCGCCGAGCCGTGCACGGCAATCTTGACCGACGTGCTCACCACAAGGTTCACCACCATCGCGGCCAGCGCTACGATGTAGAAGCGCGAAATCAGCTTGGCCTGCAGGGTGCGCTCGGCCACCCGGAACGTCCACTTGCTGTTCCAGTAATAGCCGTTGAAAATCGCAATGAGCACCGGCAGAATCTTGAGCGGCGCGTAGGCCGCATCGCTCAGGGCCTTCTCGGTGGCCACCGCGCCGGGATTAATCATTCCCAGCATCCAGGCCCCCACCACTTCGCTTAGTAGCTGACCACCCCAAGTGGCCTTGTACATCAGCATGTAGTGCAAGCCCCAGTCCAGAGCGGTGCTCGTCGCGCCCACGATCCCGAACTTCAGGAACTCCCTCACCACTTGGTGCTTAAAGAGACCTTCGCGCTTCGGGGCCACCCCAAACGCCACCGAAGGCTGAAAATAGCGATAAAGGAACCGGCCCACCACGGATTCCACCATCCGGTTGATCTTGGTGCCAATGAACTCCTTGCTGCTCATTGGTGCCACCCAAATCGCGTCGATCCCGGCCCGATTGGCCCCCAGCACGTCGGTCATCAACTGGTCGCCGACCATTAGGGCTTCGTGGGGTTCGGCCTGGAACAAGCGCAGGGCTTGCACAAACATCCGGCGGCTCGGCTTGTTGCGCGCCCGCACGTGGTCAATGCCCAGGTCGGCACAAATCTCCCGCAAGCGGTCCATACGGCTGGTGTTGCTCACCGCGCAAATCTTGTAGCCCAAGTCTTGCGCTCGCCGCAAGAACTCGCGCACTTCATCCGGCACCTCGTGGGTGCGCCACGGCACCACGGTGTTGTCCATGTCCAGCAGCAGCACCCTCTTGCCCTGCGCACGGTACATCTCCAGGTCCAGATCCAGCAGGCTCGCGTGGGCGCTCAGCGGGGCAAAGCGCCGCAGACCCTGCGGCATCGCGTCGCGGGCGTACTGACCGGATTCGTGCCTCATTCCGCCTCCTGCTTCTTGAACTCAGCTCGGTTCCGCACAATCGCCGCCTTATGCTCGGCGTAGGTGCTCGTAAAGGTGTGGCTACGGTCGGGCCGCGCCACGTAGAACAGCCAAGGGTGGGAAGCCGGGTTCATAGCTCCCTTGATACTGGCCTCGCTCGGCGATCCGATCGGCCCGGGCGGCAATCCCCGATTGAGATAGGTGTTGTACGGCGACTTCACCTTGCGGACCTGGCCCGGCCCCAGCACGCGCCACTTGCCTTCGGCATACAGCACTGTCGCGTCAATGTCGAGCGTCATCCCCTTCTTGATGCGATTCTCAATGACGCCGGCAATGATCGGGCGCTCCTTATCTAGGGCGGCCTCCAGTTCCACCATGCTCGCAATGGTCAGCACGCGGTGCGGGTCCTTGGCATCTTTCAGCAAGGGCCACGCTTTGCGTTCAAACGCTTTGAGTTGGCGGGCCACGACGTCCTTCGCGCCGATGAGCGGCGGCAAGTCGTAAGTGTCGGGATAGAGGTAGCCCTCCAGCGAGTCCTTAGGCAGCGGGAAGTCCACCATGCCCTCAAAGAGTTCTGGCTGGTTGGCCAGGGCGATGTATTCCGCGGCCCCGCACACGCCTTCCTTCTCGAGGCGCTCAGCCACGCGGCTGATCCAGTGCCCTTCCGGGATGCGCACCATGCGCTGCACGGGCTTCTTGAGGGCGGCAATGATCTGGTCCACCGTCATGCCCGGGGCCACTCGGTAAGTGCCGGGGGCAATGGGCTGGGGCGCACCCTTCAGCCGTGCATAAACCCGGGCCGCGCGCCCATCGCGCACGATGCCTTGCTGTTCCAGGTCGTGGAAGATGAGCGCATGACTGGCGGCGGTTTCAAAGCGCACGTACTTGCTCGGGCCGGTGGGCATCGGCCTGAGCGCCTGACCCGCGTAACCCACGGCACCCGCACCAATGACGAGCGCCGCCAAGCCCACAACGAGCAGAGCCTTGCCCTTTTTAGCCATGCACCGCACCTCCCTGCCGAGCGTGCCAGCGCTCTAGAATGCGGATTGCAGCCTCGCCATCCACCATCTTGCGGCGCTGCGAAGCCTTCAGGCCTGCCGCTTCCATCTCTCGCTCCGATTCAAAACTCGTCAGGGCTTCGTCCTCGTAATCCGTTTTTACGCCGCGCTCGGCCAGCCGGTCGCCCAGCATCCGCACAATGCGGCTCATCTTGGTCTCTTCGCCCGCCGCCAGGGGCAAACCCAGCACGGCCAGTTCGCACTCCTCCTTGCCCATCCGCTTCACGATCTCATCGGCGTCTAGCGCCAGGGTGCCACTGGCCAAGAGCGCCGGGCGGGCACTGGCAATGCCAAAGCGGGCGTCCATGACGGCCAACCCGATGCGGGTCCCTCCAAAATCTACGCCCATCACCCTCACGCGCGGAACGCCTCGAGGATATGTCGGTGCAGGTCGGGGCTGGCGCTGATGGCTTCGTCGGCCAGCTCTTCATTCCCCTCAAAATCAGTAAACAAGCCCCCGGCTTCTCGCACGATCACGGCCATCGCGCTGATATCCCACCGCGCCACCACGGGGTCGATCATGGCGTCAATGCGCCCGGCCGCCACCATCGCGTGGCCATAGGCGTCGCCCCACGTGCGCGTGGCCAGCACCTGCGGCACGAGGTCAAGAAACCCTTCCATGCGCCCCTGCCCCAGCAGGCTGCGGTGGCCCCCGCAGGCCAGAACTGCTCGGTTCAGCTCGCCTTGCGTGCGCACGCGGATCGGCACGCCGTCCCAGTACGCCCCGGAACCGCGCTCGGCCCACACGGCTTGCCCCAGCGCGGGCAAGATGCACACCCCCAGCACGGGTTCCCCGGCCACTTCATAACTCAGCAGGGTGCTGTAGAGCGGCACGCCACTGATAAAGCTCTTGGTGCCATCAATCGGGTCGATCACCCAGCGGTCGTCGCTGGCGCCGGTCAGGCCTTCTTCTTCGCCCAGCACTGTTTCCCCCGGAAACCGCAAAGCAATCCCTCGGCGGATGATGGCCTCGGCCTCGCGGTCGGCCACGGTCACGGGGCTGTCGTCGTGCTTCCAGTCAATGGCGGCCCCGGTTTGGAAGTGCGCCAGCGTGGATTTGGCGGCATCCCATGCCACATTGAGCGCAAATTCCAGCCGGGGCGACATCATGCGCATAGTTTGAACGAAAAAGGCCCCCCGACCGTTTAGCCGAGGGGCCTTTGAAGAATGCGCGCTTACTTAGCGGGCATCAGCACGGTGTCGATCACGTGGATCACACCGTTCTTGGCGGCCACGTCGGCCTGCGACACGGTCGCGTCACCGATCATGACCTTGTCGCCGTCCACCTTCACCGGGAACTTGGTGCCCTGCAGGGTTTCGACTTCCGTGAGCTTCACGACGTCAGCCGCCATGACCTTACCGGCCACCACGTGGGCCTTCAGCACGTCACCGAGCTTGGCCTTGTCAGCCTTCAGGTCTTCCAGAGCCTTGGCATCCACCTTGAGGAAGGCCGCATCGGTCGGCGCGAACACCGTGAACGGGCCATCGCCCTTCAGGGTTTCGACGAGACCAGCTTCCGTCAGCAGGGCCGCAAGCGTGCCGAACGAACCGTTGGCCACGGCGGTGTCCACGATGTCGCTGCCACCCATGGCCGTCTTGGCGGCATCACCAGCCGCAGCGGCGGCGTCGCCCATCTTCTCAGCGCCTTCGCCCATCTTCTCAGCGCCGGCTTCCACCGCATCGCCCGCCTTGTCCATGGCGGCGTTGGCGCCTTCGCCCGCTTCCTTGCCGGCTTCCGCCGCACCCTGGCAACCGACGAGCGTCATGCCGAGTACGGCCGCCATCGCAATTCCAAACCACTTGTTCATGTTTCGTAACCTATCGCGATGCCGTTTCAGGCTCGCTAGGGATTACTATGGTGGGAGTTCTGGGATCGTTTAGCACTGTAGTTCTCTAGTCCCGGGCCAAACGCCAGAAGGCAAGGGCACAAAGTAACACCCCCCACCCTGAATCCAGGATGAGGGGTGCTTGCTTTGGTTTCTTCTCGACCTTACGGGTTGCCGCCGCCGGAGGTCGTGTAGTCCTTCATCGGGTCCGGCACGGCCGTCTCGTTGCGTCGCGGGCTGGCCGCATCGCCTCGGTTGTCCTCGTTCACCACCTTAGCGGTGAGGAAGAACACGATTTCCGTGCGTTCGCGGTTCGTTTCCGTGCGGCTGAAGAACAGGCGACCGATGATCGGCAGGTCCTTGAGGATGGGAATCCCACTCACGGTCTTGCGGTCTTGGTCGAGGATCAGACCACCAATGGCGATCGTCTCTCCGCTCTTCATGTTCACGAACATGCTGGTGCGTCGGTCACTGGTTTGCGGCAGCTGACCACCACCCGGCACCGGCAGGAACGAGGTGAGGATGCTGAAGTTCTGCTCCAGGTCCAGCGCAATCGCGCCCTCGGCTCCCACACGAGCCTTGATGTCGAACAGCGCACCCACTTCCAGTTCGTCGGTGATGACCGTCGTACCACTCTGGCTGGCTTGGATCTGCTTGATGTAGCGGATCGTGTCGCCCACGAACAGTCGCGTATTGCGGCCGTCGCTCACCAGGGCGTTCGGGCGGGCAATCAACTTGTTGCCGCCGGCCAGTTGGTCCAGCACGCCCAGGAAGTTGCTCGGTCCTTGATTGAAGTTAAAGTTGCCGCTCACGGAGCCCGGCAGTGCGGCTTGGCCACCCGGGTTTTGGTTGAACCGAATCTGGCTCAGGCGGCCACCGGTCAAGAGGTTCCAGTCCAGACCCATCTTGAAGGCGTCTTCCTTGCTCAGTTCCAGCACGCGGAGTTCCAGCGCGACTTGGCGCGGGGCCACGTCGATCAGAGCCAGATAAGCCTTGGCCTGCTCGATCTGGTCCTGCGTGCCGCGCACCACCAGGCGCATCGGTTCGCGACCGATCTGGCGTCGCAGTTCGGCTTCGCGGCTCGTACCGCCACCACCGCCCTGACCGGCACCGCCGCCCTGGCCTTGACCTTGACCTGCCGTTTGCGGATCTTCGGCCTTCTTGCCTTCATCTTCGCCCGTGATGCCCGGCGTCACGGGGTCGGGGACCACCGTCACGTGCAGGCCGCGGATGCGGTTCTTCAGGTCAAACTCGGCCACCATCGGCTCGATGTACTTGAGTTCAAGCACTTCGTAACCACGCTGGCTGTTGCTGGCATCGGCGACATAGTTGATGCCGACGGCGCCACAGAGTTGGCGGTCAAGTTCCGTCGCGAAGGCTTCAAGCTTCGCCACTTCCGACTTGGGGCCAATCATGAGCAGGATTTGCGTGGCTTGGTCCGCCTCGCTCAGCTCGCTCAGGGCCGTCTGTTGGATGCTGTAGTCGGCGCGTCGCGGGTTGTCCGCCAGCAGTCGTTCCAGCATCGTCTTGATGCGTTCGGTGTCGCCGCTTTGGATCGGGACGACCACGGTGCCCAAGTCTTCGGCGCGCGAAACGCTGAACGAATTGGTGATGCGATTATCGAGATCGCGGACGTACTTTTCGATCGAATCCAGGCGCGACTTGTCGCCCATGATCATCACGTAGTACACGCGTCCGGTCGGGGCCGCTTGCGGGGCGGCCTGCGGCGGGGCCACTTGACCATCCGCTTGCTGCGCACCGTTGGCGCCGTTGGCACCGGCGGGCGGGGCGGTCACCGGGGCGCCGCTCATCTGCGGGTCCGGCACCATCACGTCGTAGTAGCCGTCACGGCCATCCTGCGGGAAGGCCTTCAGCGTGGCTTCGCGAATCTGCTTCGCATCGCCGCTCATCAGGTTCACCACGCGGGTTTCGTAGTTGTTCGACCGCTCCAGGATCTGGCGCATGGTGTCGTTCAACTCGCTTGCCGGGGTCACCACAAAGGTGGAGTCCACGCGGGCATAGCGCAAACCGGCCATGGCGGTGATGAAGCTCAGGGCTTCTTCCAGCGTGACCTTGGTCAGCGAAAGCGTGAGGTTCGTCGGGTTGCCGGCACTACCGATCTTCGGCGACGTCACGATGTTGACGTCCGCTTGCAGGGCCAGGGCCTTCAGGATTTGCACGACATCCGTGTCCACAAAGTCCAGCGAGACTTGGCGCTGCATGCTGGCGTGGCCGCTGCGGGCCGCCACCGTGTTCGATTGCACTACCTGAGCGGGCGTCTGGACCGGGAGCACCGGAGCTTCCACCGGCGTCACGGGTCGGAGCGGCCGGGTCGGCAGCGGCAAATCGCGGGGAGAGGGAATCGTCCGGGCGGGCTCTTCCTTCTTTTCTTCCACCGGCGGCTTGGTTTCCACCGGGGGCTTCTCTTCCACCGG
>CAZDWU010000007.1:36880-42846 GCA_964509165.1 uncultured Chthonomonas sp.
CCTTCTTTTCTTCCACCGGCGGCTTGGTTTCCACCGGGGGCTTCTCTTCCACCGGCGGCTTCACTTCCGTCGGCGGGGTTTGCACCGGCGGCGTCTGAACCGGCGGGGTCGTGCCCGTGGCCAGGTCGTTCACCATGTGCCCGAAGCTCGTGCGGCCATCGGCCGTCACATCGCCCTGCGGACCCGTGCCTTGGTTGGCCGTCGGCGGGGTGACCAGAGCGTTGACGGCGTTCTGCTGCGTGCGGAGCGCGGTCAGCGCGGCCTTGTCGGTGGGCAGGTTGATGCGCACCACATAAGTGCCCTCTTCCTTGTCCACTCGGACCGGGGTTTCGCCGTTGTCCAGCTTGATGTGCACACGCACCTTGGCCGGGCGGCTGGTAAACCAACCCCACTCGACGAAGGAGGCGTTGCCCGAAGTCAGCGTCTCACGCTTGGGGTCCAAGCCCAGATGGGCATCGAACTCGACGATATACGAAGTCCCACGCAGTACGCGTTGGGTGCGCGGAGTGCCGAGAGCGTCCCCCTTGACATACACCTCTAAGCCAGGGCCAAGCGGCTTGACCTCGACCTGAGTCAGACGAGCGGAGGATTGAGCCCACGCTCCCTGTGCAAGAAGCGCCACGGTCGCGCCAGTGATGAGTGTTCTTTTCATTGTCCTTGGCCCTCCAAGGTGAGGGTTTGTTCGCCGTCGCGGGTCTTCACGCGGACCTTGCCGCGCTCGATGCCCACAACTTTGGTGTCTGCGTCAACGTGACCACCGAGCGGAACAATCCGCTGGTTGCCTTGTGAATCTTTGAAAACGGCCATCGGTCGGTCGCCGGTGATGACGCCGCTGACGGCGTAGCTCGGCCCGATGTTGGCGATCGGTCCCCCGCCCGCCGGCAGGCCATTGCCTCCGGTGGGGTCATACGGCGGAATTGCGCCGCCCATCGAGGGCGGTCGGTAGCCCGAGCCACCTCCCGACGATCGGGGGCGCGGCGAACTCGCCACATTTCCGCTCGGTCGAGCGGTCGGCGGCGGCACCGTAGGCGGCACCACCTTGTTGTCGGGCAGCGGGTTCGAGATTCCGGCCGTCGAGAACGGGTCGCGCGGAGCCAGCGGGCCACCCAGGACGGCGATCAACGCCTCCTGCTTGGCGCGCTCTTCCTCGGCCTTCTTCTCTTCCGGCGTCAGCTTCTTGCCGTCAGCCTTGTCCTCGTCGGCCGCATACGTTTCCGATGCGGTCGCCACGGGGGCACTACCCTTCGGCATGAACTGGAAAGCCCCTACCCCGAGCAGCACCACCCCGAGAACGCTGACGACAATGGTTTTCGTCTTGTCGTTTTTCATTGGGTTCCTCCGGGAGTGGAGTTCATGGCCAGCGGCTTCGAAGCGGAATCATCTTCCTTCTTCGCGCCCTGGTCCAGGCTAAAAACGTAGGCCTTGAGCCGAATCGTCGTCTCCAGCAAGCCCTGAGACTTGGAGACTTCGTCCTTCTTCGGCGTCAGCGAGATGGTGCGGACCGCAACCACCTTCGGGAACTCCTTGAGCGAGTTCACCATCGCCAGCACGTCGTCGTAACGACCCACGCCGGTGATGTCGATCTCGACTTCGTTGTAAGCCTTCTTCTTCTTGCTTTCGGCGGCGGCGTCCTTCTTGTTCTTCGCCGGCACTTGCACCGGGCGCACGCCCGTTACGGAGATCCGGTTAAGTTTGCCCAGGGCTTCCAGCTCGCTCAGCATGGTCGGCACGTAGGCTTCGGGCGGCACGCTCTTCTCCAGGTGGTTCAGGCGCACTTGGTACTCCTCCACCTCGGATTCGGTCTTGCGCAGCTCGTCTTCCACTTCCTTTTCCGTCGGCACTTCGGCCTGCAGGGTCTGGAAGCGGGCCTCGGCCCCTTGCATCACGTTGTATTGCCAGTAAGCGAACAAGCCACCCACCAGGACGACCCCAATGGCCAAGAGGGCCATGGGCTGAATTGCGCCACGTTTCATGCTTTCTCCTTGGCCTCGGTGGCCTTCTTCGGAGGTTCGGTGCCGGTCAGCTGACCGTTCACTTCAAATTCAATGGCCGTGCCGCCTTCCACCACGCGCTCTTGCGTGAACTTCAGCTGCACGTTCTCCACGTCTTCGCTGGCGTCAATCCGCAGGATCATCGCGCCCACCGCGTCTTGCGACACGCTGCGACCGTTGAAGAGCACTTGAATGCCCTTGGTCGGGTCAGACTGGCTGCACTTGAGGTTGGTCAAGGCCACCCCCGTCGGCGTATTCGTGGTGAGGTGCGCCATCAGGCGACTCCATCGTTCGGTGTCCTTCTGCGCGGCTTCCAGCGTGGTCAAACGGGGTTGCAATTCGGCAATCGCCTCCTTGTTTCGCTCCACCGCCGCCATCGCGTCCTTCAGCTTTTCGCGTCGGGCTTCGAGCTGAGCGGACTGAATGGTAAAGCGCGCCGACTCGAACATGAAGTAGCCGCTTACGAGCGCCATCATGCCGGCGAGGCCGAGCGTGGTCATCACCATCATGCGCGACCGTTGTTCGCGCTGACGCTTCAGAACTCGCTGTTCGTAAATGAGGTTAATCGTAGGCATGGTGTCTTCCCCTTAAGCCGCCCGCACGTGGGGACGCATCGCCAGGCCGCCGACCACCGCGAGCTCAATGCCGGTGGAGTGGTTGTCGGCCGGGGCATGCACCACCTCGGCGTCGTAAATCCCGTGTCGGTCCACCGTCAGGCCCAACTTGTGCGCCATGTATTCGGCCAGACCCGGCAGGTTCGCCCCGCCGCCCGCCAACAGCACGCGGGTGACCGGAGTCGGCGTACCGTGTTCGGTTTGCTGGGATTGGTAATAGTTGAGAGATCGTCGAATTTCTCGGATCAAGTCGTCCAGGTGCGGCTGGAGCACGCGCAGCGGCGGGCTTTCCTGCACCTTCTGCTCGGCAATGAGCGCCCGCAGGTCGAGTTGCGACTTGCCGAGTTCGGCTTCCGCTTCTTCCAGCTTAAAGTGCGACTTCAGCGCGTCCGTCAGCAGTTGCCCCCCTTGGTTGATGGAGCGCGTCATGCCAAAGATGCCGCAGCTCACCACCGAGACGTTGGTGGTTTGCGCACCCACGTCCACCAGGGCGATGGTCTCTTGGTTGTACGGCCCGACATTGGTTTCCACCAGCGAGCGGTACATCGCAAAGGCTTCCACGTCCACGATGTCCACTTCCAGGCCCGCGATTTGGCAAGCTTTCAGGCGGCTTTCCACGATGTCGCGCGGGGCGGCCACAATCAGCACGTCCATCTGGCCATCCGAGGCCTCGCCCATGATTTCAAACTCGATGAACGAGTCCTCGATGCTGGACGGGACGTAGCGGCTAGCTTCAAACTTGATGCTCTTGCGCAGCGTGGATTCGGGCATCTTGGGGATGCGCACGGTGCGCACGATGACCGAAGCGCCGGCAACCCCGACGACCGCATTGGTCGCCGAGATTCGTTGCTCGCGCATCATTTGTCGCACGGCCAAACCGACCGCTTCCGGGTCGATGACCGAGCCATCCTTAATCGAATCCGTCGGGGTGGGGATGAACGCAGTGCGCGTCACCCGGTAGCCATTCCCGGCGCGTTCCATCTGCATGGCCTTGATGCCTTTGGCACCCAGGTCCAAGCCAATGTACGATTTCTTTCCGAACGTCTTAAGCGACATGTTGATCCTCGAGTTGGGCCGAGCGCAGCGCCAGCCAATCGTCCAGGTTCGGCTTGGGGAATCTCCACTTGCCGTCGATCTGAACGCCCGGAATCTCGCCTTCCTCGGCCAGCTTTTGCAGCGTGGGCGCGGAGATGCGGAGATAACTGGCCGCTTCGCGAAGAGTCATCACCGAGTGCTGGCCGGCCAGGATGGATTTCATCAAGTTGGCCATTTGCTCGGGGTTGAGAAACAGTTCGAGCCGAACTACGTTGCCCGTAGCTACCGATGCGTGGAACTCTTCCGGCACGGCGGCAGGTTCCGGCACGGTCAACGAGACCGGCTGATCGTCATGGACTTCCTTCGGCAGCGGGGCCGGGGGAGTCGGGGCCTTCACGGCCGGCTGAGGCTTACTCGCGGCCGCCGTCGGCTGGCCATGAGTGGCCGCGCGGATGGCATCGGCAAGATTCATGCTGCCTCACCTAAGTAGTCCTCAACGATTTCGTTGAGCAGGAAGCCGTCAATCATCTTCACCTTACGGGCGGCGCCCATCAGCAGGGCGTTGTCGGCCACTTGGCAGATGACACGCGGGGCGCCCTTGGCGACCTTGTGAATTTCGAACACGGCGTCCGGGGTGAACGGGCTCTTTTCGCCCGTATAGCCGGCCACGCGCAGACGGTGGAGAATCATTTCGCCGGTGTCGGTCACGTCGAGAGGCTTCAGGACGTGGCGGACGGCCAGGCGTTGCTCCAGCGCCGGCACCTTGTGCAGCTTCTCGCGCAGTTCGGATTGGCCCAGAAGGATCAGGCTGATGAGGAACTGGTCGTTCATCTGGCAGTTCAGCAGCAGGCGGAGTTCTTCCAGGGTGGCGGCGCTGCGGACCAGGTGAGCTTCGTCCACCATGACCACGACGCGGCGACCGCGATCGTAGTGTTCCAGCAGGGCCAGGTGCAGGCGTTGCACCAAAACTTGTCGGTTACGCGAGGGGATGCTGATATCCAGTTGCGACAGGATCTCCTGCATCATCTGGGTCGGCGTCAACAGCGGGTTGACGATGAGCACCATGTGGTAGAGCACCGGATCGAGCGTCTCGATCAGCTTGCGGCTAATCGTGGTCTTGCCTAATCCGATCTCACCCGCTAGCATCGCCGCCCCCTTGTTACGGGTAATCGCGTAGTGCAGCATCATGAGTGCGTCCTCATGGGCGCGGCTCATATAAAGGTATCTCGGGTCGGGCGTGAGTGCGAACGGCGACTCAACTAATCCCCAATACTGCTCGTACATGCATCGGCTCCGGGAGTGATCCCGGTATTCCTATCGGGGAAACGGCGGCAAAACCTTAGAGTAATTCGTCAAAGCCTTGCCTTTTGTCCCCTCCCAGTCTCCGCTTCGGAGACCAGAGGCACCAGGGTCACCAAGACTCCCCTTTCCGCGTGGACCGGTCGGATCGACCCGGTAGGGCCGCCGGGTCCTTTTGAGAACCCGCAAGTTTCCCGTGAAGAATCGGCTGGTACCGTGAGGAGATCATGTTGCCCGGAGGTCGTCTGTTGCGTCACGCCGGCTTCCGGAATCTCTTCTGGGGGCAGGTGGTCAGCCAGTTGGGCGACGCCTTCTACTTCCTGGTCTTCATGTTCGTCATCGACCGGGAAACCAAGTCGCCCCTCTTTGTCGGCATCGTGATGGCGGCCCAGGCGCTGCCCTATCTGCTCCTGGCCCCGGCGGCGGGGGTGGCGGCGGACCGGTTCGATCGGCGCCGCATCCTGTTTGGCTTGGATATGGCGGCGGCGGCACTCATGGGCGGGCTGGCCGTGGCCATGGCCCTCGGTTTTGCGCCCGCGCCGATCTTCCTCGCGTGCTTTGCTTTTGTGCTGGCGTGCCTGAATGTCTTCTTTGCGCCCGCCCGGTCGGCGGCCATCCCGCGCCTGGTGCCCGCGGAAGAGTTCCAAGAAGCGCAGGGCCTGCTACTGGCCACCCAACAGCTCACCATGCTCGTCGGCGTGGGGCTGAGCGCGGGGGTGCTGGGCGTGGTGGAGCGCGTGAGCGGGTCCAACTTCTTGCTCTATGCCGTGGTCATCAACGCCCTCTCGTTCGGGGTGTCGGCCTTGTTCCTGTCGCGGCTGCCGAGCATCGTGCCGGAACGCGAATCACACGAAGAGAAGCCCAAGTTCATCGAGGGCTGGCAGGCCATCCAGGCCGACCCGTTTATGCGCATCGGCTTGCCCATGCTCACCCTCATGAACCTGGTGTTCGCCGGGTTCTACCCGGTGTATCTGGAAACCAACCGTTCATGGTTCGGAGGCCAGTTCTACACCGTCGCCATCATCGA
>CAZDWU010000008.1:0-10321 GCA_964509165.1 uncultured Chthonomonas sp.
CGCCTACTCCTGGTACCGCTTAAAGACGAGCGTCGCGTTGTGCCCGCCAAAGCCGAACGAGTTGGACAAGGCCACTTCCATCGGCATCGGGCGCGCCACATTCGGCACGTAGTCGAGGTCGCACTCGGGGTCCGGCACTTCGTAGTTGATGGTCGGCGGCGCGATCTGGTCGCGCAGAGCCAGCAGGCACGCCACGGCTTCCAGGGCTCCGGCGGCACCCAGCGTGTGCCCAATCATCGACTTGGTGCTGCTCACCGCGAGTTTCTGGGCATGCTCACCAAAGACACCCTTGATCGCCTTGGTTTCCGTCTTGTCGTTCAGCTCGGTGGACGTGCCGTGCGCGTTCACGTAGTGCACGTCTTCCGGCGTCAAGCCCGCCTTGCGGATGGCCATGCGCATGGATCGCATCGCCCCATCGCCTTCGGGGTCGGGGGAAGTGATGTGATAGGCGTCGCCGCTTTGGCCGTAGCCCGCGAGTTCGCCATAGATCTTCGCGCCCCGCGCCAGAGCGTTCTCCAGCGTCTCGAGCACCAGCACACCGCAACCTTCGCCCATCACAAAGCCATCGCGTTCCTTGTCAAAGGGTCGGCTGGCCCGCAGGGGGTCATCGTTCCGCGTGGTCATGGCTCGCGCCGAGCAGAACCCGGCCAGGCCCATTTGGGTAATCGGAGCTTCCGCCCCGCCCGCCAGAGCGGCTACACAGTCGCCGCGCTGGATCATGGCCGCAGCCTCGCCAATGGAGTTCGCCCCGGTGGCACAGGCGGTGACAATGCACGAGTTCGGACCCCGCAGCTTGTGCAAGATCGAGACGTAGCCACTGGCCATGTCCGGGATCATGTAGGGGACCAAAAAGGGCGACACGCGCGACGGACCCTGCAGGTGCAGCTTCTTGGTCTGCTCGCTCATGGTGCCCAGGCCGCCGATGCCCGAACCGATGACCACGGCCGTTTCATCCCGCAGCCCCTGGTCTTCGGGGAACTTGGAGTCCTCCAAAGCCATTTGCGCAGCGGCCGCCGCGAACATCAGGAACCGGTCCATGCGGCGCGCTTCCTTGCCATCCACCCAATCTTCGGGCACGAAGTCTTTGACCTCGAAACCGATGCGAGTGGCGTAGTCACTGGTGTCGAGCAGGGTGATTTCCCCGGCCCCATTGGTGGCGCTCTTGAGCGCGTTCCAATAGGTTTCGACCCCGGTGCCTACGGGGGATACGACGCCAATCCCGGTAATGACAATCCGGGGCGTTTGGTCAGAAGCCATAAAGTGTGGGTCCCTTCACTTCGTCGGGAAGGGGATTGGGCTTAGCCCTGCTTGCTCTTGATGTAGTCGACGACGTCTTGAACGGTCTTGAGGCCTTGCGTGTCCTCGTCCGGCACGTCAATGCCAAATTCTTCTTCAATGGCCATCACGAGTTCAACAACGTCGAGGCTGTCGGCGCCCAGATCATCGGTGAAGGAGGCGCTTTCGCTCACTTCGTCTTGAACGTTGAGTTCTTCCTTGACGACCTTTTTGACGCGATCGAGAATGTTATCGGACATGTTTTTGTAGCCCTGCGCGCGATGGCGCGGAAAGGCATATTACCACCGGGTTCCTACGTCCCCGCGCGGGACCCCGGTGCGCTTTTGACCTAGAGCGTGAGTCCTCCGTCCACCACCAGCGTCTGGCCGGTCATGTAACTGGCCCCATCGCTGCACAAGAACACCACCGCCGCCGCGATGTCTTGAGGGCTTCCCAGACGGCCCAGAGGCGCGGTTTTGACCACATGGTCGCGGAAATCCGCCGGCAACTCGTGGGTCATATCCGTCTCGATGAACCCCGGAGCCACCGCGTTGCAGGTGATGTTGCGCGAACCCAGTTCCTTGGCCACCGCCATCGTCAAACCAATGAGCCCCGCTTTGCTGGCCGCGTAATTGGTTTGCCCGGCCGCGCCGCCCAGGCCGACAATGCTGGAGATATTGACAATGCGACCCCAGCGCGCCTTCATCATCCCGCGCTGGCACGCCTTGATGGTGTGGAACGCGCCCGTGAGGTTGGCGTCAATCACGGCCTGCCAGTCAGCTAAGTCCATGCGCATCATGAGCGTGTCGCGGGTGAGGCCGGCGTTGTTGACGAGGATGGTGATCGGTCCCATCTGAGCTTCAATCTCGGCGATGGCCGCCTGGACTTGCTCGGCGTTGGCGATGTCCGCACCATAGGCTTCGGCTTCCCCACCGGCCTCCCGAATGCGGTCCCGGGTGGCATGGGCGTTCTCGGCCTTGCGGGCCAGGCACGCCACGGCAATCCCTTGGGCAGCTAGCCCCTCAGCGATGGCCTGACCAATGCCCCGGCTGGCCCCGGTGACGAGGGCAACCCGACGTTCGGCGTTCACGCGGCACCTCCGAGCTTCTTCACGGTCTCGTTCAGGGTCGCGCTATCCACCACCTTGGCCCCGGCCACATCCGGGGCGATGCGGCGGAGCAATCCGCCGAGCACTTCGCCGTGTCCACATTCCACTTGCATCGTTAATCCTTGGGCGGCCCAGCCCTGCACCGTTTCGGTCCAGCGGACGGGGCGCACCATTTGTTCGGCCAGCCGCGCCGGCCACTCCGTTTCCGGTTGGGCCGTGACGTTGCTGACCACCGGCACCGTACCCGTCAGGAACTCCGCGCCGCCCAGAGCTTCGGCCAGGGCCGCCGCCCCCTGCTTCATCAGAGGGCTATGGAACGCGCCACTGACATTGAGCGGCAGCACCCGCTTGGCCCCGCGCTCCCCGGCCGAGGCGCTGAGGGCCTGCACTGCGTTCACGTCCCCGCTCACCACCAGTTGGCCGGGGCTGTTGTCGTTGGCAATCACCACGATCTGCCCGCCCTGCGACAGCTCTTCGCACAAGGCTTCCAACGTGGCCCGCTCCATGCCCAGCACCGCCGCCATGGTGCCGGGGCGATCTTTGCCGCTCGCCGCCATGATCTCACCGCGTCGCCGCACGAGTTTGGCCCCGGTGGCCACGCTTAACCAGCCGCCCGAAACCAGCGCCGCGTACTCGCCCACGCTGTGCCCGGCCATGGCTTGTGGGGCCCAGCCCCCGTGCGCTTCTTGCAGGGCGCGGAACGCCGCCACCCCGGTGGCAAACAGGGCCACTTGGGCGTTCTGGGTTTGGCGCAGGGTTTCGGCGTCGGTTTCCCAGCAGAGCTTGCGGATATCGAGACCCAGGGCCTCGCCCACTTCGTCAAACACGGCGGCGGCGGCCGGAGAGGCCGCAACGAGGTCCTGTCCCATTCCGGGGGCCTGGGAGCCTTGGCCCGGAAAAACGGCGACTTGCATACGCTGAAACTTACCCGCGGGTACCCTTCGCGCGGCGTGATTGAGACCTTCCCCAACCCGAAGCCGGGCCGTCCGTTCGTCATTCGGCACGAATGTCCGGAGTTCACCAGCGTGTGCCCCAAGACGGGTCAGCCGGACTTTGCGACGATTATCCTCACTTACATCCCGAACGAAACGTGCATTGAGTTGAAGTCGCTGAAGCTGTATTACTACTCATTCCGGAACGAGGGCATCTATTACGAAGCCGTCGTCAATCGCTTGCTGGACGAACTGGCCGCCTCTTGCCAGCCCCAATACATGCGGGTCACCGGCCACTTCAATGTGCGCGGTGGGATTGGCAGCGTGGTTTACGCCGAAACTGGCCCGGCCCCCGAAGGCATCTTCACCAACGCCTAAGTCGTCGGCGGGGTGAGGCGCACGGGCGTGGTGCGCCTTGTGCCATCGGTCCGTTTGACCTCCGTCATCTCAGTCGTCCATAGACTTTCGTTTCTGGGCGGCAAGTCTGCGTTCCCGTCGGCCACCGGTCGCCAGAGCGCATGCACGAACTTGGGCTCCTTGGCTTCCGCTCGCCAGACACGGGTCGCGATCTCTCCGGGTGCGGGGCGCTCCTCGATGCAATCCCGCGCAAAGCCCCCGAGCGACGCCGACCACCAACGCCGGTCGGCCATCCCGTGTCCCGCGTTGGGCGCCGAGAGATAACTTACGCACGACGGCATAGTGGGGGCTATGGTGTCCCAGGGGTCAGGGCACCAGAAGGGATCATTCGCCCCGCTCAGAACGAGGGTGGGCACCGCAAGCCGTGATCGGTGGGGATGCGGGTCCACCACGCTGATGAGCGCTGCCACTTCCGGGTTGTCGAGGTCAAAGCTCCATCCGTACTCGGTGTAGTCTTGCACTTGGGGGCTGGGCGCGCCCCAGAGTTCGGCCTGCCGCCGCTGCTGCCATCCAAAGTTGAGGTGGTCAAACACGCGCGGGGCGATGCCCACCACCCGCTCGTCGCGGTGCAAACCCACCCACCAAGTGGTCCACCCTCGCTTGCTGGCCCCGGTAACGACCACTGGCGCCTCAATCAGATCCAGCGCCGCCACAGAACTGGCGATCATGGGGGCCAGCAGCAAGTCCGCGGGGTCCTTTGAGTTCAAATACAGAGAAAACGAGTAGGCAATGAGTTCGTCCTCAATGCGCCCCTCAATGGGCTGGCGAGGAATCTGGAACAAGAGCGCCACCGTCATGCCGCTCGCATCGGCCCACTCCTGGGCCATGCGCAAGTCCTTGAGGTTGGGCTCCCAGCCCGTGATTTCGAGGATGGTGCCGGACCGCTTCGGCGTGCGGGGTTGCACAAAAATGAGGTCGTGCCACCACGGCTCGCCTCGCCACCCGATGGTGGAAAAACGGATGCCCGACCACCCACGGAAGCCCGAAGAGAAAGTTTCTACGGGCCGTGAATATGCTCGTACAGGTTCAAGAAGGATTGGCGAAGGGTTCATGGACGTGGAGAAGGGTTGACATAGTTCGCGAAATCCTTCAAACTAAGCATGCTCGTTATTTTGGCGGGCAGAGTGCGGTGCACTATGCAAAAGAGCGTTGGACAATGGTTTGGAGCTGCGGCTCTCTCGATGGGGATGGCTTCGACGAGCTATGCCTACATGCTCCCGGACGCCACGGTCGTCTTGGACAAAGCGGCAAATAACCGCACCCTCACGGTCCGGTATTCCGGTGCGGCGGTGGCCCTGGTTGAGTTGCGCATCAATGGCAAGAGTATTGCCACCCGCACGACCGACGAAGGCACGAACGCCGGCGAAACGAACTTCCGCCTCGATCCGGCCCAGCTGGAAGACGGCGACAACACGATTGAAATCCGCCTTTTCGATAAGGAAGGCACCGTGGTGGGCACCCAAACCACCTCGATCAAGATGGAGCGCCAGGCCAGCGGCCCGGTCTTCCTCAAGAACCCCAGCAGCGGCACCCAACTGAAGGGCACGGTAGACATTCAGGTCGGCTTCAAGTCGCCCCTCAGCAACGTTTACGTGTCGTTCTTCGTGGACGGCGAGTTCATGAGCCTGCGCAACACCGCGCCGTACCGCTGGCTGTGGGACACCACCCGCGTGACGAACGGCTGGCACGAAGTGCAAGCCTGGGTCATCGACGAAACCAACAACACCTTTAAGACCGAGCGCGTCCGCGTGCTGGTCAACAACCCCGGTGGTCGCACCGACCGCGTGGATGCCGGCGACCCGGTGACCTCGGCCAACGGCACCGTGCCGGTGACCGGCCCCGACGGTACGACGACCAATCCGCGCGTCGTGGTGACGGGCGACCGACCCAACCAGGTTCCGACCAGCCTCCCCGCCACGGCCCCGACGACTTCGGCCGCTGCGGGCACCCGCACCCCGGCCACGGGTCCGGGCACGGCCCACGGCCCGCGCTCCCTCACCCCGACGGGTCAACGACCGCTCACGGGTGATGTGAAGCCGGTGACGGTAGCCCCCGCTGGCGCCCCGGTACGACCGGAAGGCAATGGTCCGGGCGTAGTGGAAGTCACTCCCACCGAAGGCAACAACAACGGCCTGATGGCCACGATCCCGCCGGTGGACCTGACTGCCGCCGTAGGTTCGGTTCCGCTCACCTTTGGCACCCGCGTGCCCAACATCGGCGAATACACGATCTCGATGGGCGGCAAGGCCGTCAACTTCGACGTGCAGCCGCGAGTGGAAGAAGGCATTGCCCTCACCCCGTTCCGCCACCTCTTCGAGAGTGCCGGCGGCTACGTGCAGTGGGATAACGCCACCAAGACCGTGACGGCCACCAACAAGGACCAAAAGGTTTGGTTTGCGATTGGCAACATGATGGCGAACGTGAACGACGTCAGCATTCCGCTGGAGCGTGCCGCGTTCATTGACCACGGTCGCTCGATTGTGCCGCTGAGCTTCTTCTCGAACGCTCTGGGCGTGAGCATCGAGTTCGATGCCCGCACGCGCCACGCGCTGATCAGCACCAATACGGCTCGCCGCTAAGGCCCGAGCGCATAACAAACAGAAAGCCTCCTCGGCGCCAGTGGCCCGGGGAGGTTTCTTCTTTTCAGGCTTCTCCCCCCGCACCGTAATGTTGCGAGGGCAACTTACCGATGAGATAGGGAGAAGTCTCATGCGCAAACGGTGGTCGCTCCCGCCCCGAATTCAAATGGTCCTGATGGTGTTCATTGGGATCTTGATGCTTGGTGGCCCCTTGATCTTGGCGTTCTACAACGAAGCCAAGTTCAACACGGAGCAGCAATTGCAGACCGAAATGAAGTCGTACGCGATGATCGCGGCTTCATTGGTAGATGTCGAAGAGCACGAGAAACTGGTCAGTGCCGACCAGATTACGACGGATCTCTACGACCGCCAAAACGAACGCATCCGGACTCTAGTCGCTAACGCAGAGGACATCGCGTACGTCTACACCGTCCGGCGCAAAGAAAATCGGTACTACTTCGTCCTCGATCCTACGCCCGCGGGTGATCTCAACGGCGACGCCGTGGACGACAAGTCGTACTTGATGGAAGAGTACGAAGACCACACACAGACAATGGTGGCGTGCTTCGACTCGGGCCAACCGACTGTCGATGAGGCCTCCTACACGGATAAATGGGGGACCTGGCGCTCCGCTTACGCGCCCATCAAGAACGCCGAAGGCGAGGTCGTGGCCATCGTCGGGGTGGACCGCTCGGCAGCCGTGGCCGATCAAGCCCAAAGCGCGCTCTTCCTGCGGACACTGATCTACAGTTTCCTCTTTGTTTTGCTGGCCCTCGGGATGGCCGTCTCCCTTTCGACGGTGATCGCCAAGGGGGTGGGCGAAAGCCCGCTTGAGCTCATCGCTTCCCGCGTGAACCGCACGGTTGTAGAAAACATCATCCTTGCTCTTGGGGTCGTCCTGCTGGTGCAAGCGGGTGTTTCCCAGTACCAGATCATCCAGAACAGCCGGAACACATCTCACGCCATCGATAAGCTCGAGAGCCTGCGCATTGCCCAAAGTGGCCTGCGAAACATTGCCGAAGGGGACTCGACTTTTGAAGCCAATATCATCGTCGAACGCCTAGTGGAGCGGGGCGAAACCAAGCTCGCCGCCAACCTGCAGGAAGCCGTGCAGCGGTCGCTGACCAGCCGCCAGGCTGGTCTCAATGAGGTCCAGCGAGTTCAACTCAATATCGATACACAGCGCGCCACGATCTCTTCCACTCTCGACGAAATCGGGATTTCGCAAAACCGCACCGCGACGTTGATGTTCTTCGCGTTCCTCACGGCGGCGATCATCGGGACGGCCTCCATTCTGTTCCTGCGCCTCAACAGCCAGCGCGAGCGTCGGCTGCGCGAGACGGAGATCAACTCTCTGCGCCTGCAGAACGACTACCGAACTCTGGTCGAGTCGCTCCCGCTCGGCCTGGCGCTCATCCGCGACGGCCGCAATGTCTTTGACAACGGCCAGTGGTCCGCCCAACTTCTGCGCCCGCGACCGCCGGGATTGGTGGTGCCCACGGCTCTCGATAACGAACTCGACCGCGTAGCCGAAGGCCTGCAACAGAGCGAGAACCGGCGCGAACCCTGGAGCACTGTGTTTACGGCCGTGCAAGACGGCCGCAGCCGAGAAATCGAGGTCCGCAGCCAGCCGATCTTTGACGCCCAAGGTTCATTCCGGCACCTGCTCACCTTCTTGGTGGACGTGACCGACCTGCGGCAAGTTAGCCACAATCTCGAGCGCAAGAACGCGGAGATTGAGAACACCAACAAGCTCCTGACCGACGCACTGGGCCAGTTGGAAGCCAACTTCGAAAGCATCGTCCGCGCCTTGGTGCGAGCGGTTGAAGCCAAGGACCCGTACACCGCGGGTCACTCCGAACGCGTGATGCAGTACAGCCTGTGGATTGCCGAAGAACTCGGCCTGGGCGACTACGAGAAGCGCCTGCTAGAAATGGGCTGCCTTGTCCACGACATCGGGAAGATCGGGATCCCCGACAACGTACTGACCAAGCCCGGCAAGCTCACCGACGAGGAGTTCGAGATGATCCGCATGCACCCGGTTTACGGGGCCAACATTGTCCAGAACGTTGACCTCTTCCGCGAGTGTTTGCCCATCATCCGCTGGCACCACGAGAAGCTGGATGGCTCGGGTTACCCCGACCGCCTGGCCGGCGACGACATCCCGTTCTTGGTGCGCATCGCCACCGTGGCCGACATCTTCGACGCCATCACCAGTACGCGCTCCTACCGCGTGGGCATGGCGCTGGACCGCGCACTGAGCATCCTGGATGAAGACACCAGTAAGGGGTTCTTGGACCCCGAAGTGGTGGCCGCCTTCAAGCAGGTCATTGCCCGTAATGGCGTGATTCCGCAAACCGACGAAATGCCGCAGCAGCCGGCCGCTTAACCCCCTGAGGACCACCACCATGAATGCCGAAAACCTAAATATGGGTGACAATCACCTGGCTAACCAAGAAGCGTTGAGCGCAGATAACCGCCGTGAACATAAGCGGTTTGTCATGCTGGAGTACGCGAAGATCAAGCTGGCGGATGAAGCCGAGATCTCGTCTGTCCTTGTGGACCTGAGCCTCGGTGGCCTGCAACTGCGTTCGCGGCACCAGTACGAAGCCGGGTCGATTGTGGATGTCTCGATTGGCCGAGGCGACACCGAACCCATCGCGCTCAAAGCCGAAGTGCGCTATTCACTGCCGGTGAAGAAGAGCGACCTGTTTGCCACGGGTCTGAAGTTTGTGACGACGGACGAAGCCAGCACTCGCAAGTGGGTGGATTACGTCCACAACGTCTTTAAGGATCAAGGCGAAAACCTCCTGGCGGACTAATCCGCACAGGAGGTTTTCACTTCAATTCGCAAGGCCGCGCTTAGGAAGCGCAGCCGCAGGAGCCACAGCCCCCGCCGCCTTGCGGGCCGTCCTCGGTGGAGAACGACGAACCGCAGCCGCAACCCTTGGTCGCGTTCGGATTCTCAATCTTGAAGCCGCCGCCCATCATGTCGTCCACGTAATCCACGCTGGACCCGCCCATGTATTGCAGGCTCATGGCGTCCACCACCACTTTGACGCCATCGCATTCGAAGATCTGATCGTCGGCGTCCGGCTCGTTCTCATCCAGGGCCATGCCGTACGAAAGCCCAGAGCAACCGCCACCAGCGACCCAAACGCGCAGGTGGGCGTTCGGTTTCTCTTGGCCGGTCATCAGGTCACGTAGTTCTTGAGACGCGCGCGGAGTTAACGTAATGGACATTGATCTTCCTTACGAGCCAGAGCCCGTTGTGCTCCCCTATTGTACAGGCTTCCGGGGCCAAACGCCCGGATTTGCCCCGGCCCAAAGGGTCCTTTTGCTAGGAATCTTGACAGAATTGTCCACCTTCTTGAGATATCAGCGGCAAAACATACGTTGATTAGATATGCGCAATATTCAGGAGCCCTCGGAACGGCCCGCGAGCGGGCGAGACCGCCTGGCCCTTGCCGCCCAAAAGCTCTTTCGTAGCGAGAGCTACGGCGCGGTCAGCATCTCTTGCATCTTGGAGGAGTGCGGACTCAAGGCTCCCGCGCTCTACCACCACTTTGGCGACAAGGAAGGCATCTACCTCTCCTGGGGCCTCCACGCCATCAAGCAGTTGGGCGACCGGATTGACCGGGCAATCACCCAGAACACCGGCCGCGACACCGCCTATGCCATCGCCGAAGGCTTGCTGAAGGAACCCCTGTTGGATATCCTCATCATGGAGCGCGATATCCCCAAGCTCCAGCGCCCCGCGAGCCGCAACCAGATGCAGCGCGCCCTGGAAGTCAGCGTCTATAAGCCCATTGAGACGTGGCTCATTGCGAACCGAAGCCCCAAGAGCGAGGTTCCGCGTCTGGCGCGTTACATTGTCCATAGCCTGTCGCTTGGTCTCCCCGTCTACGGCGGAGACCAGTTCAAGGGATCCGAAGGGACTCAGTGGCTGGTGGAACGAGTCTTTTCTCGCATTGCCGCCGGGAGCCCTTCCCCTCAGGCGAGTCCGGACG
>CAZDWU010000008.1:10421-40721 GCA_964509165.1 uncultured Chthonomonas sp.
ATTGCCGCCGGGAGCCCTTCCCCTCAGGCGAGTCCGGACGGTAAAGTTTCTGGACCATGCCCTACGTAGTCACCGACCCTTGCATCGGCGTTAAGGACAAGTCCTGCATGCAGGTTTGCCCCGTGGACTGCATTTACGAAGGGGATGACATGGTGTACATCAACCCGGATGAGTGCATTGACTGCGGCCTGTGCGAACCCGAGTGCCCGGTGCAAGCCATTTTCGTGGACACGGACGTGCCGGCGAACTGGAAAGAGTTCATTGAACGCAACGCGGTGAAGGGCCGCGAACTGAGCGGCGGCTAGTCTCGCGCGTTAGGCCGAGGCGCGGGGGCGGTTGCCCACGGCCACCCAGTGCACAAACTGCACCCACCTTTGGGCGCTTTCGCGTTCCATGCCGAAGATCTGCAGGCCAAGCTGCACGTCTTCGTTCTCGCCCATATTGCGGAAGTAGCGCACCTGCGCCGTGAGGCGCATCGGCCCCACCGGCTCGGGGATATCCACATTGACAAGCATCCCTTTGTCAAACCGAATCGGGCTCATCACACCCAGGCCGGCAATGCTCACATCTTCGAGCGTGCCTTGGCACACGTCTTCACCGGCGGTGAGCGTGACGGCCATCGGCGGCACGCGGTAGCGCGGGTGTTCGTTGGCCGTGGTCGAAACTGGAGGTGCCACCAGCCGCATCATGTAGCGGGCACCCTTGCCGTTGCCGAGCGAACGCTCGACAAATGCTTTGAAGCTGAGGCGATGGGTAAAGGTATGCCCTTCGCAGAAGAAGTGATCCCCTTCCTCGATGCCTTCCTCCGCACTGAGGCTCACATGGACCATGCCGCCCACAGCGGTATCCACCCAGCCTGAAAACAGGCGGGCATCTTTTAGCCGCTGCATCCGCAATCGGGTGCCAATGAGTGCGCTTACGTCCATGCCGCTTCCCTTAGATTTTCGGCACAGCCCCCGCCAATCCTTATAGACATGTCTTCCCTGCCCGAGGTGGGTAGATTGAGACCAACTTATGGCGGACCACACCCCGGCGACTGACCCGCAGACGGAAGAGGCCATCCAGCAATTTGTGCGGGAGTGGGGCCGAATGAGTAGCAGTTGGGGCATCAACCGCACCATGGCCCAAATTCACGGGCTCCTCCTTTGCACGGGGCGGCCATTTACGGTGGATGAACTGATGGCCGAGCTCCACATCAGCCGGGGGAACGCCAGCATGAATCTGCGCGACCTGATGGACTGGGGCATCATCCGCCGGTACCGCGAGCCGGGCGACCGTAAGGACCTCTATGTAAGTCACGGGGACGTGTGGAGCATCTTTGCCCGCGTGGTCCGCGAGCGCAAACGCCGCGAAATTGACCCGACCGTGGCCGCCATCCGGGAGTGCATTGATTTGCTGCCCGAAGCCGGGGCCGAACCCGTGCAAGACGTCCGCGATCGCCTGGGCGCGCTCCTCGAGGTGTTTGGCATCGTGGACCGGATCTTCAACGACATTTTTGAGTCTGACCAAGCGCTGCACGCGGCGATTCAGACCCTCCGGGAAGACTACGCCCCGACCGAAACCAGCGAAGAAGCAAGCTCATGATTGGCGTGCTCCCCATGCGGGATTCGGTACTGTTTCCCGGGCTCATCCAGACCATTTTGGTGGGGCGACCCATGTCCATTCGCACTCTTGAGCGGGCGATGCAGGATGAGTCGCCGGTGTTTGTGGTGCTGCAGCGGAGCCCCGATATCGAAGTGCCCGAGCCCCCCGACTGGCTGGAGACGGGCACCGTCGCCGAAGTTCTGCACATCCTTCCCTTGCCGGACGGCAACCTCCGGGTGGCCTTGCGCGGCCTGCACCGGGCGACTTTTTCGGCTGCCGAACCGGGTGCAGACGGGTGGCGAGTACAACCCCGTATTCACACCCATGAAGCCACGGGCCTGGACACCGAAGCCGGCGTCCGGGAGCTGCGGGCGGCCCTCAGCCGGGCCATGCAATTGGGCCTCAGCATTCCGAAGGAAGTGGAGGAGCAAGTCCACACCCTCGCCGAACCCGACCTGATTGCCGACACCCTGGGCCAGCACCTGCCCATGCCCACCCGCGACCGGCAGAGCCTGCTGGAGATGGTGGACACCGCCGAACGCATCCAGGCCGTGACCGCCCGCCTGAAGCGCGAAGCCGAAGTGCTGCAAGTGCAGACTCAGTTCCGCGCCAAAGTCGAAGAGGAGATCGGGGCCAACCACCGCGAGTTCGTGCTGCGCGAGCAGATGCGCGCGATTCAGAAGGAGCTCTCGGACAGCGAACCCGACCACGAGATTTATTTGCGGTGGGCCGACACCTTCACCGGCTCCCCGTTGGTGGTGCAAACCGTGCGCCGGGAGGCCAGCAAGCTGGCGCGGATTGCCGAATCGAACCCGGATGCAGGAGTGATTCGCAGCTATCTCGACACTTTGACCAATGTGCCGTGGCTCATTCGGGCCGAGAATGCCTTGGCGCCGGAGGAAGCCACGCGGGCGCTGGGGGCCGAACATGAAGGCCTCGCCGAGGTGAAAGATCGCCTGCTGGACGAAGTCGCCCGCTTGGCGCGCACGGGCCGGGGCACGGCCTTGTGCTTGGTCGGTCCGCCGGGAGTCGGCAAAACGAGCCTGGCGATGGCGCTGGGGGCGGCCCTCGGGCGACCCGTAGAGCGCATTAGCCTCGCCGGATTGCGAGATGAGGCGGAGCTAAGAGGCCACCGCCGCACCTACGTGGGCGCCATGCCCGGGCGCATCGCGCAAGCGATGATCCGGAGCGGGGTGCGGAACCCCGTCATCATCCTCGACGAACTCGACAAGATGGCCTTGGATGGGCGGGGCGACCCGTCGCACGTCCTCCTCGAAGCCCTCGACCCCCGGCAGGCCACGGCCTTTGTGGACCACTATCTGGAGGTGCCGATGGACCTCAGCGAGGTGGTGTGGGTGCTGACGGCCAACCAAGTGGACACGCTTTCGGCGCCGTTGCGCGACCGCCTGACGCTCATTTCGGTGCCGAGCTACACCAACGAGGAGAAGGAGGCGATCCTGGCCCGCCAGCTATGGCCAAGAATCCTGGCCGATCATGGCGTGGACGACTTGCCGCTTTCCTCTTTGTTGGCGGCCCGACTGGTGAAAGACTCTCGCCGCGAACCCGGGGTGCGGGGTTTGCAACGCCGCGCCGAGCGCTATGTGCGCCGGGTGGTGCGCCAAGAGTGGCAGGGTTCGGCCAATGTTGACGAAGATTCCCTGGTCCAATCTCTCTTTGGGGTCGGTGAAGAGATAGCGCTGGATACGGAACCTGGCGTGGGCCGCATCCGGGGTCTCGCCGTGGGCGATTTTGGGGGTTCGGTGTTGGATATCGAGGTGGTGGTGCTCCCCGCCTCTAACCCGGCCCGCCTCGAAATCACGGGGAATCTGGGCGAGACCCTACGCGAATCCGCGTTGGCGGCCCTTACGTTGGTGCGCAGCCAAATCTCACCCCCACCACCCGAATGTGACCTCCATATCCACGTGGGCGAGTCGGGAATCCCCAAGGACGGCCCGAGTGCGGGGTTGGCGCTCAGCCTGGCTATCAGGTCGGCCTTGACGGGGGCGCCGCTGACCCGCGACTTCGCCGTAACCGGGGCAGTGAACCTGCACGGCCACGTGCTACCCGTAGGGGGTATCGAAGAGAAGCTCCGCGCCGCCGACCGGGCGGGCATCACTCGCGTCTTGGTGCCGCACGGAGCCGAACATCTCCTCCAGCGGCTTCCCGCCGCCTCACAAAATCGTCTCCAAGTGATTCCGATTCGAAATTTGGATGAAGCCTGGACGAAAACTCGCGTAGAATAGAGATATGCCAGACGTGCGTCTACCCAAAGAGCCGCCGCTGCGATCCCTTTTTCTCGACCTGAACTCCTACTTTGCCAGCGTGGAGCAGGCCGAGGACGCCTCGCTGCAGGGGCGGCCGGTCGCGGTGGTGCCCCTCATGGCCGACACCACGTTTTGCATCGCCGCCAGCTACGAGGCCAAAGCCTACGGCATCAAGACGGGGACCCGGGTGGATGAAGCCCGCCAGCGGTGCCCCGACCTCATTCTCAAGGTCGCGCGGCCTTCCCTCTACGTGGCCTACCACGACGAAATTGTGCGGGTGCTGGGCAACATCATCCCGGTGCAGCGGGTGGCGAGCATTGACGAGATGGAGTTCGGCCTGATGGGCTCAGAACAGCATCCCGACCGCGCCCGCGCCATCGCCCAGACGATGAAGGAGACGATCTGGCGCGAGATTTCGCCCGCCATGAACTGCAGCATCGGCGTGGCCCCCAATGGCTTTCTTGCCAAGATCGCCACGGAACTACAGAAGCCCAACGGCCTCGTCATCCTGGATGCCGCCGCCCGCGAAACCATGCTCCCTACCTTGGCCCTAACTGATTGGACGGGCATCAACCGCAAGATGAAGGCCCGGCTGAACGCGGCGGGCATCTTCAGCAGCGCCGACCTGCTCACCGCCCACCGGGTGATGCTACGGCAGGCCTTCGGGGGGATTGTGGGTGACCGCTGGTACGAGTGGATCCGGGGGGCGCCGCAGGTCGAAGTCAAGCGGCCGCGCCAGTCGCTCAGCCACAGCAACGTGCTTTCCCCCGGCCTGCGCACGGATGAGGGTTCGTACGCGATTCTCGTACGCCTCACCGTGAAGGCGCTGGCCCGCCTGCGCTCGCACAACCTCCTCACCCAGAGGGTGCAACTGCACGTGAAGGGGATGGAAAAAAGTT
Source organism: uncultured Chthonomonas sp. (assembly GCA_964509165.1). GTDB lineage: Bacteria > Armatimonadota > Fimbriimonadia > Fimbriimonadales > Fimbriimonadaceae > JAHBTC01. The sequence continues at coordinate 15,169 of CAZDWU010000008.1, forward strand.
GGGAGATCGAGCGGCGCATCCCCGCCACCCAAAGCACCCCGGCCGTGCTGAAGGTCATCAATGAACTCTGGGAGCGGCGAGATTTTGCCCGGCCCCTGCGGGTGGGCGTGAACCTGGTGGATCTGGTGGCCCCCTCGGAGCACACGCCTAGCCTGTTTGAAGACGCCTTCCTCAACCCCGCCGATGACACGGTGGACCAGCTCAACGCGCGGTTCGGGCGGCACAAGGTGTTCCTGGCCTCCATTGCCCACACCAAGGAGCGGGCGCAAGAGCGGATCGCCTTCCAAAAAACGGAGCTCTTCCAAGAGGGCGGGACCCAAGAGCCCTGGGTCAATACCCGCAATGCCGAACGAATGGCCGAGGGGGAGGAGGCCGGCTCTAGTAATCTGGCCCCGCAATGAGTGAAACGACGCTCGTCTTAATCAAGCCGGGTGGGGTGCAGCGCAACCTCATCGGCGAAATCCTTCGACGCATTGAGGCCCGTGGCCTCCAGGTGGCCGCCCTTAAGCTGATCCAAGCCGACCGCGGTACGGTGGAAGCTCACTACGATGAGCACCGCGAGCGCCCGTTCTTCAACGATGTCGTCAGCTACCTCACTAGCGGCCCGATCGTGGCCCTCGCCGTGAGCGGCACCAACGCCACCAAGGCCATCCGCACCATGATGGGCGCGACGAACCCGCTGGAAGCCGCCCCCGGCACCGTGCGCGGCGACTTCGCCCTGACCATTGATGACAACCTGACCCACAGCAGCAGCGACGCCGAGGCCGCCGCCCGCGAACTGCAACTGTGGTTCCCCGAAGGGATCGTCCGCTAAGCGGTTACCCCGACCCGAGCGACACGCGCACCGACAATGAACGGACTCGTTCCGGTGCGCGTGATCAGCCAGGGCAGACCCGAAGCCGACGGTTGCCACACGTTCTCTTGGGCCTCGAGCTTCTTCAATATCTCTTCCCATTCCGGTCCCGGAATCTGGGCGATAGTGCGAACCAGATTGCCCCGAATGATCCGCCCCGTGGTGTCGGCCACAAACCACTCCTCTGAAGCGCCGGAAAGGCAAGCTTCTAGAGCGCGGGCGTAGTTTTTGAGACTCTCCGTCTCCTGGCGGGCATCACTGGCCACCGCGACCGACTGCGGCCGCTGCGCAAAAGTGTGCTCGGTGTACAAGCGCACGATTTCGGCCCGCGTGTGTCGCCCCACTTTGGCCCGGATCCGCATCCAATAGGTGTTCAGTGTGCCGGGCGCGATCTCCAGGTGCGCCGAAATCTTTTTGTCCGTGTACCCCTCACCAGCGAGGCGTACAATCTCTAGTTCACGTTTGGAGAGCCGTTCAATCACCGACATACCGTCCGAGGCGTATGACGCCGAGTTTTGACTTCGGTTCCCCAAGTATGGGACCATTCAGAGGGGGGCCTATTCGATTGGGTCCTTTACGGTTTTTTAACGCAAGGTTGGTGAACTCAACTCCCCTGATTGAGTCCCACGCCTAGGCCAAGCGGGGGAACCCGCATGGTCCCGTCATCGTCGCCGGTATCTTTGCAGGATATGGAGCCCATCACGCCACCGCCAGTGGCCGGACAACCCACGGAAAACCATGGTCCGGACCTGCGCACCCACCCTTGGGGGTGGTGGATCCTGGCCGTACTCTTTGCCTTTCTGATTTACGCTCAGAATAGCGAAGCGGTCTCGCGCCCGGCGGCACCGGCGGCCTCCAAGGCTGTCTCGGAAGTGCGGACGCAACTGTTCCCGGCCTACTTGGCCGACCCCACCCAGATCCTGCCCGAGGATGCCGCGGGCAATGCCGAAGCCCGGGCGCGGTACGACAAGACCCGCACGGAAACCCTGGGTGAACTCCGCGCCAAGCTGACTCCCCACCAAACCAAGAATGCCGAGGCGGCCCGCTTGGCGTTGATCCTCGACCGGGAACTGGAGAAGCCCGTGAACACCGAAATCGTGAAGTTCTTGGAATCCTCCAAGGCGCCGAACCCGGACTTCGCCCGCATGTACGCGGACAACGAAGCCCCGATGACCGGCCTAGAAGCCGAGAAGGGCTTCGCCCGCGCCCTGGCCGAGGTGCAGTACATCGAGCAACGAGATGAGAAGGCCAAGCGGGCCGAGCTCATGCCCAAGGATCGCTTTGGCCTCACGTGGCTGGTGCTCATGGGGGCGATGGCCGGGATCGGGCTGGGCGTGGTGCTCTTGATCCTGACGGTGGCCAACTTCCGCAGCGGCAAGTGGCAGCTGATCGGGGGGCCCGTGGACGCGGCGACCTCCGAACAAAGTTCCCGCCAGGCCCTGCTCATGGCGGGCTACTTCATCTGTTTGTTCCTGCTGGGTTCGGCGCTCTCGGCCGTGCTTTTGCAGGCCAAAGTCGATGCTGGATTCGCCCAATTTGCCGGGATGATCTTTGCCACGCTGGGCTTCGTGGCTATCTTGCGCATGAAGTCTCACTCCGGCCCGAGCCTGCTCACGCGCCTCCTGGGGCCGCAAGAGATGTGGGGCGCCTACGCCAAGGCGGGCTTGTGGACATTCTTCGCCAATATCCCGTTGGTGATCCTTTTTGCCGGCGTGGGCAACCTCCTCACCCGGTTCATCCCCGCGCCGACGCACCCGGCCACCGAGATGCTGGGCGACAACCCGACCTTGGGCACCATCGCGCTATTGTTCCTTTCCGCTGGGGTCTTGGCTCCGATTGGGGAGGAGTTGGCCTTCCGGGGTGTGATGCTCGGGGCGCAACGCCGCTGGATGCGCGCGGTGGGGGCCGGGATTCTCAACGGCCTGCTATTTGCCGCCATCCACCCGCAGGGTCCCGCGCTGATTTTGGGCTTGGCCAGCGTCGGGTTTGCGGCATCCATGGTCACGCAGATGTACCGAAGCGTGATGCCCGCCATTGTCATGCACGCCGTCCACAATTCGTGCGTGCTCACCCTCGGCTTGGTGTTGCTGGCCTGATGCGCTACTACGCCGATTCCGCTGCCACCACGCCCCTTCACCCCGAGGCGCGCCGGGTGATGGATGAGTGGAATCAGCGTGAATTCGGCAATGCCAGCTCGCTCTACGCGGAGGGCCGCCGGGCCCGCGCCGCCCTGGACGAGGCCCACGAATCCTTGGCCCAGCACTGGGGGTGCCTGTTTGGAGAGGTGCTGTTCGCCGGCAGCGGCACGGAAGCCGCCAACCTCGCGATCCTCGGGTTCGCCCTCGCCAACCCCACGGACCGGCGCATCGTGGTGCTGGGCGCGGGCGACCACCACTGCGTCACCCACACGGCGAGCTGGCTGGGGCGGCTGGGTTACCAAGTGCGCTGGGCTCCGATTGACCGCGAAGGCCGCACTCGAGTGGACGCATTACCCGCAATCATCACCGAAGATGTAGCCCTGGTGAGCGTGATGATGGCGAACAACGAACTCGGCACCATTCAGCCGCTGGCGGAGATCGTGGCGCAGGCCCGGGCGGTGGGGGCGCACGTACACACCGATGCGGTGCAGGCTTTCCCCACCCTGAACGGCTCCCCCTGGACGGTGGATGACCTGGGCGTGGGCATGGTGAGTATCAGCGCGCACAAGTTCGGCGGCCCCAAGGGCATTGGCGCACTCTATGTGCGGGGCGGCACCCCGCTAGAGCCGGTGGTGGTTGGGGGCGGCCAAGAACGGGATATGCGCGCAGGCACCGAGAATGTGGCCCTCGCCCTGGGGATGGCCGAAGCCCTGCGCCAAGCGCTGGCCGATCCGGAACGAGATGCCCGCCGCCGCGCCGCCCGGGATGCCTTTGCGGTGGCTTTGGACCCGAAGTTCATCCCCACGGTGCCCACGGCCCCGCGCCTAGATGGCCACCACCATGTGCGCTTGCCCGGCGCGGATGCTAGCGCGTTCTTGATTCGGCTGGACCGCGAAGGGGTGTGCGCCAGCAGCGGGTCGGCGTGTAGCAGTGGCAGTCTCGAGCCCAGCCACGTGCTGATGGCGGCGGGCTATAGCGAAGAGGAAGCCCGGCAGGGACTGCGGTTCTCTTTCGGCCCCGAAATCACGCCCGACCAAGCCCAAACCATGGCCACCCTCGTCAATCGGGTGGCCACCGCGTTCGGTTAGTTCACGAATCGAAGCGCAGGACGATTTTGCCCGCGTGACCCGAGGCCAGCGTGGCAAACGCCTCTTGGTATTCCGTGAATGGCATCACATGCGTCTTGATCGGCTCGATGTCCAGTCCCTTGTTCACGATCAGATCGTGCATCTGATCCCAGGTGTCCCACAGGCGTCGCCCGGCAATCCCCTGCAGGCGCATGCCCTTCATCACCACGCGGTTCATGTCCATAAACCGCAGGCGATCCGGGAATAGACCGAGTAGACTCACGCGTCCGCCCTGGCGGGTGGCTTCAATCGCGAGGTCCAGCGAACCGGGGTGGCCGCTCATTTCCAGCGTCGCGTCAAATCCGCCGGGGGCCAAGCGCTGGCACATCTCGTAGGCGTCGTCGCTCTGCGGGTTGATGATGTGGTCGGCGCCGAGCTTCTCACCTAGAGCGATGCGATATTCGGAGACTTCGGTCGCCACAATCTGCGCGGCGCCCATCGCTTTGCATATGGCAACGGCAAACAGACCAATCGGTCCGAGCCCCGTGATGAGCACCGTCTGCCCCGCCACCGGCCCGTCCATAACGGTGTGAACACCGTTGCCCAGCGCGTCCATCATGCAGGCGAGCTCAATCGGGTAGCCCTCGGGGATGGGGCGGGCGTTTTGCGCTGGAATCACCGCGTAGGGGGCAAAGCCGCCGTCGACGTCCACGCCGAGGATGACGGTATCCGGGTCGATATGGCCTTCGCCTCGCTTCACCCACTCCGAATTGGGGTCCACGATGTGGCTCTCGCTGGCCACAATTTGGCCCACAAAGCGGTCCTTCACGTCGTCCGCGACTTCGATGATCTCGCCGCAGAACTCGTGGCCGATGATGCGCGGCGGACGGATGCGGCTGGCCGCCCAGGCATCCCACACATCGATATGGCGATCGGTGCCGCACACCGAACCCGCCAGCACCCGGAGCTTGACGTGGCCCGGGCGCAACTCGGGTTCGTTAACTTCGATGAGATCAAGACCAGCATCGGCACGGGTCTTCGCGATCGCCTTCATTGAGCCTGAATCGTACCTGCGTAAATCGCAGGCTCCAAAGATGCTAAACTTTTGGTCCAATTCGGACGGGTTCGACCCGGGCCGAACAGGAACTTAGGAGCACGAACCTTGGGCAGCGCATATACCCCTGGATTGACCGTCAGCCGTGATACGGTTGTGAAGCGAACTCGTCGCCTTCCCATTAAGGGAGAGGTGATGGTGGCCGAAGGCGATGTGGTGACCGCCGATCAGATCGTGGCCCGCGCCCTACTGCCCGGCCCGCTTCTAACGATCAAGTACTCCGAAAAGATGGGGATCTCCCCCAGTCAGATTCGGTCAAAGTTCCCGAAGACCGAAGGCGACGCCATCGCCAAGGAAGAGCAGATCGGGGAATTCACGGGTTTCTTGGCCAAGCTGTTTAAGACCCCGCCCCTCACCTCCGACGTGGAGGGCACGGTGGAAGCGATTTCCGAAATCACCGGCAACGTGCTGGTGCGCACCGCCCCCATCCCCGTGCAAATGGATGCCTACATCCCGGGCAAGGTGGTGGAAATCATCCCGGAAGAAGGTTTGGTGATTGAAACCCGCGCCGCCATGGTGCAGGGGATTTTCGGTGTGGGCGGCGAACGCCGAGGCCACATCCGCGTGGCGGTGGCCGACGGCAACACGGTGCTGGAAGCCTCGCACATCCAAGATTCCGACGCCGGCAAGATCGTGGTCGGCGGCAGCAGCCTGACCCTGGAAGCCCTGGAGCGCGCCAGCGAAGTCGGCGTCTCCGGTTTGGTGGTCGGCGCGGTCCGCGATGTGGACCTCACCCAGTTCTTGGGCTACGATATTGGGGTCGCCATTACGGGTCAGGAGAAAATTAACCTAACCTTAATCTGCACCGAAGGATTCGGCCGATTGCCCATGGCCGATCGCACTTTCCAGCTTCTAAAGAGCCTCGAAGGGCAGTTTGCGTCGGTCAATGGAGCGACCCAAATCCGGGCCGGGGTTATCCGTCCGGAGCTAATCGTGTCCCATACGGGCGATCTAACAGGCGGAGTCGCCGGCGAAGACGTGCTTTACTTAGAAATCGGGACGCCGATCCGCGTGATCCGCGAACCCTACTTTGGACAACTGGGCAAGGTGACTGAGCTGCCTTCTCAACTCCAAGTGGTGGGGTCCGGGGCCGAGGTTCGCGTGCTGAGAGCCCGCTTGGAGGGAGGTGAGGAAGTCACCGTGCCTCGCGCCAATGTGGAGATCATCGCCACGAGTTAGACGCACCTATGAAAATCCTGATCGTTGACGACGAACCCAACATTCTCGAAACGGTCGAACTCCGACTCCGCAAGGACGGATACTCTACATTCACAGCCGCATCTGCCGAAGAGGGGATGCGGCTGTTCCGTTTGGTGAGACCCGACCTGGTGCTGCTGGACGTGATGCTGCCCAAGCAGAGCGGCTACGACATGTGCCGCACGATCCGGCGGGATAGCCACGTGCCCGTGATCTTCTTGACCGCGCGGGGCGGCGAAGATGACCGCGTGACGGGCCTGGAGATTGGCGGCGATGACTACATGGTCAAGCCGTTTTCATTGAGCGAGCTGAGCGCGCGGGTGCGGAGCGTTTTGCGCCGCAGTGGGAGCAGCATCCGCACGCTGGAAGTGGTGGAAACGGGCAACCTGATTATCAACCCGAAAACCCACGAGGCCACGATGGACGGCAAGCCGGTGGCGCTGAGCCCGAAGGAGTTTGCCCTGCTCTACTTCTTGGCGCAGAACCCCGGGCAAGTCTTTAGCCGCGAGACGCTGCTGGACCGCGTGTGGGGGGCGGACGCCTACGTCAGCAGCCGCACGGTGGACGTCCACATTCGCTGGCTGCGTGAGCGCATTGAGCAAAACCCGGCCCACCCCGAACGGATCATCACCATCCGGGGCGTGGGCTACAAGTTCCAAGGCTGATGGCTAGCGCTGGTTTCGACGTCGGCGGGCGAGGGCGAGGAGCCCCGCGCCCAGGGCGAGCATCGTGGCGGGTTCGGGCACCGCGCTGACATCCGCGACCGCGTCAATCTCGCCTCCGGCGAGGCCGCTCACCCCTTCGATGCGAACGTACTGGATCCAGGTCAGCCCCACGTCGGCAAGGTCGAACCCGGTGCCGCCGCCGCTGCCATCGTAGGCGTCAATCACGTCGGCGGCGCTCATGCCGCCTTGGGCGAAGGTAGCGGCCAGGGCCGGATTAACCGGTTTGGTGAAGTCGCTCTCTTGGTTCGTCCAGCTCGCGGTGGCCCGGTCCCATGCGTAGGCGTTGGTCGGGAAGGCCGTGTCGGCGTAGGGGCCGTTGCTGAACGCCGTCCAGTTCACCCCGTCCTGGCTCACACTCACCCGCGTGGGCTCCTCAAACGGGCCGCCCGTGACCATGGTGGTGTTGTAGTTCTGGAACGGCCACGGGTCGCCGAAGTAGAACGCATTGCCAAACACCAAGAAGTCTTGCCCGTAGGGGTTCAGCGGGTCGTCGGTGACGGGAGCATCGAACCGCAGCTCGATGAACGAGCCCACGTTGAGGGTGACGAGCAGCTTCTCCCCGCCCAGGCCGACATTGAAGGCGGACTCAATGGGCGTCGTGCGGGCGGGGGTGCCGAAGGCATCGTACCAACGTGTCGGCGCACCCAGCGCGGCCTGCGGAGAGTTGAAGAGCCCCGACCCCGTGAGGTCGGCACTGGCCCCGGTGACCTGGGTGGCGAACTGGGCAGTGGCAAAGCCGGCGAGCGAGATGGCGAGAGAAATGGTGATGGTTTTCATTTGAATGGGAAATCAGTCGAGGTCGTAGAGCTCATCGTGGAGCGAGAGGGAGCCGAGGGCGGGCGAATTCAACGGCGAGCGAAACCGCTGCCGGGCGGCCACCGCGTGGCCATCCACAGCCACCCACACGGCCGCGCCGTCATAGCGGTAATGCACCATGCCGCCGATGAAAAGCGGGTCGCTGGGGGCGCGGAGATAGTTCTGGGGCCGCACCGGGCGCCCGAACCCGCCCGTGGCAAAGAGGACGGTTTCGGATGGGTTCTCTGGGCGGCTGAGGCTCACGGGAAGCGTGCCCTGCCCTGCGTCACCCCCGATGTACGAGGTGTTGTAGGCGTAGCCCGTGTGGGGGCGGCCCCACGCGCCGGTGGTCTGCCCCGGAGCGCGGGCGAGTTCGGCCGCCTTGTGGTAGGGGCCCAGCAAGCCGAGCCGCCAAGCTCCGGGCCGCACCGCGAAATCCCAGGCCACTTCCTCGCCGCCGGCGAAGTAGTAGCTGGGGCAGGCGGTATCGTCGGCATCGGCGGCGTAGAGGCTCCAGGCCGCATGCCACTGCTTGAGGTGGACGAGGGCGACGGCTTTCTTGCTGGCGGTTTTCGCCCGGGCGAAAACCGGCATCAGCACCGCCGCGAGGATCGCAATAATCGCGATCACGACGAGTAGTTCGATGAGGGTGAACCCTCGGTGTTTGTTCTCCATATTTGACCCTGACGGGTCATCGCGAAGGAGATGGGCGAGGAGGGCGACAGGGCCAAATTGGCCGTCCCGTTCCGCATCCGCTCATGCTCGTGAGCGATGACGTAGTCATCCACGTAGAGCAGGCATACGGGCTTTCACCGTTGCGGCACAGCGCCGGATTCTCACCGGACTTTCCCTGATTTTTCAGGCGCCCCACGACAGGGCACCCTCTACGTATCACTGACATTACCCGGATGAATGGCAGGGCTAGGGCGAAATCATTCGGGGGCGCCGAGCCACTTGCGGATGTCTCCGTAGGTCTTCTGTTCGCTCTTGATGGAGACCAAGAACTCAGCCGAATCTGGGAACGCCAGAACGTAGCTCCCCGAGCCCGCCTGGCCCTGCCGGAAAGTCGCCTGCCCCGCCGAAGTGATGGAAAGTCCGCCCTCCAGGGTACTACCGTCGACTGTCGCGACCGCGATCTGAAGGCCGCTAATGTGGAACGTCTCCCGCACCACCCAGTAGTTGCCTTTGCCCCGGAAGAAGTCGGATTCGAGAATCGGTGCCGAAATCGGGGGCTCATCCAGAAACTTGGCCAAGGTCGCCAAGCGACTGGGGTCGAGGGAGCGCAAATGCGAACGCTTCCACTGAATCGAAACCTTGTAGTCTTTGGTGCCGGTGTACTGCCCCTGAATCCCAAAGATTCCCAGGAGCCCCCGGATTCCCCCGGCCCCCACCGTACGCTTGGTGAGCTCCACTTGGCCTTCGCCCCGCTCGGTTTCGTCCACTAAGCGGAGAAAGCTCACCTGGCTGGGGGTAAGGAGGGAGACCTGCTTTTGAAACTGGAACTCAACCACGGCGCTGCGCGGGTCGTTGCGAAAGGTTCGGCCCGGCCCGGGTTTGGATTCGTAACGAAGCAGATCCCCAACCTGCTTGCTCGCAATCATGGAGCGCATGACCAAATGACCGGACTGATCTCCGCCGTAACTGCGGGAAATCTCGCGGAACATCCGCTCGGCGACGGATTCGGCCGGGGCAAGGGCAGGCACGGCCAGTAGGCACGCGAGTACAAATACAGAGCGCCCCGCGCGGAGAATCATGCTCATCACATTACCGCCTTCCTTCGGCGACCCGCGAAAGGGGCAGGGGGCAGGAACCTTAGCGAATGCGGTCCGCCAGGGCGCGGCGGGCCATCGCATCGGCAATGACTTCCCCGCTGTGGTGATAGGTGCCGGCGTCTACTTGCGCCTTGATGCGGGCGACGAGTTCTTCGCGGTCCGGCAGCTCCTTCACGCGGGCCGTCACTTCCTTGATCGTGTCGGCTTCCACCAGCTTGATGACCGCATCGTCCAGGCCCTTGGGTCGCTCCACATTGGGGTGCCGCAAGGCTTGTCGGGTCTCTTCTTTCGAAACGATCACGTCTCAATTATAGCAGAATAGAGAGACCATGCCGAGATATCACCGACTTGGCCAACTGCCGGCAAAGAAGCACATTCAGTTCAGGCGGCCCGATGGCGGGCTGTACACCGAGCAATTGGTGAGCACCCACGGCTTTGACGACATGCTGAGCACGCTGTATCACATCAACCAGCCCACCGAGGTGAGCGGCTGGGAGGATGTGCCCTACGACGCGCCCAAGCTGCTGATGGACGAGCCGCTGCACCACCGGCACCTGAAGACCAACCGCTTGCCCGCCCGGGGCGACGCGGTTTCGGGTCGCGTGCCGCTGATGGGCAACCAGGATTGCTTCTGGCACCAAGTCCACGCGGCCGAGCCGATGGAGGAGTACTTTAAGAACACGGAAGCCGACGAAATCCTGTTCGTGCACGACCAGGGTGGGGTGCTGGAGAGCATTTACGGCGATGTGGAGTTTCGCCCGGGCGCGTACCTCGTCATCCCGCGCGGCACCATCTGGCGGCTGCGCCTGGATGCCTACCCGGCCCGCATCGTAGTGATGGAAAGCCACGGCCCGGTGACCATTCCGCGCCGCTACCGCAACCAATACGGCCAACTTCTGGAGCACGCGCCCTTTACCGAGCGCGACATTCACCCGCCGCAGACCCTAAAAACCCACGACACCAAGGGCGAGTTCACGGTTTTGGTCCATGCGCGTGGCCGCCGCACCCGTTACCACTATCCTCACCACCCGTTCGACGTGGTGGGCTGGGATGGTTATGTGTATCCGTGGGCGTTCCACATTCACGACTTCCAACCCATCACCGGCAAGATCCACATGCCACCGCCGATCCACCAGACCTTTAAGGCGCAGGGGTTTGTGGTGTGTTCGTTCTGCCCGCGCATGCTGGATTACCATCCGGACGCGGTCGTGGTGCCCTACGCCCACAGCAACGTGGACTCGGACGAAGTGCTGTACTACTGCAACGACAAGTTCGGCAGCCGCAAGGGCATCGAAGAAGGCAGCATCACCATGCACCCCTTAGGCATCCCGCACGGGCCGCAACCGGGCGCGGTGGAGGCCACCCTTGGCCACACCAAAACGGAAGAGCTGGCCGTGATGATGGACACTTATCGTCCGCTTTACCTGACCGCGCAGGCCCTCGAAATCGAGGACGCCGACTACTGGAAGAGCTGGCAAGTCAAGCGCTAAGCCGCCTCGCTTGAGAAAAATCAAACCCCCGGAGACTCCTTAGAGCCCACCGGGGGTTTTTTGTTGACGGACGCCTTGACTTACTCGCTGGCGTGCTTTTCCCGCTTGCCGATCTTGCCCTGCATCTCGCGGCGGCGGCGGCGGAGCATCAAGGCTTCCCGCGCCATCTGCATGTGGTAGAGCGCGGTGGCGTTCTCCTCGCAGGCGAGTTCTCGGCCCTGGAAATCCAGGAGCTTGTTGGTCAAGAGGTCAATCACATCCTCAACCTTGCATCCGTTGACGCCCACGTCTTCCGGGTTGCCGTGCTGGAACACGATCCGGATGAACGGGGACTCAAAGATCGCCTCGCTGCCGTCAATGTGACGGTACTTCTCCATGTTTTCGCCCATGATTAAACCTACGCGGGCAGGTTACCCAGCCGTTTCCAAGCGCACCGTGAGAATCCCGAAGGGCCGATAATCCAGCGTCACGGTCTCCTCGTCGCACGGCAGGGCTTCGCCCGGTACCTCTTCCATGTTGGCCAGGCACGCATGCTGAATGGGCTGGCCCAGTGAGAGGAACGCCCGGCCCCGCGCCCCGTGGCACTCGTAAAGCCGCACGATGAGGGCCTTGCCATCCTCGCTCCGCTTGACCGATTCGATCACGAGGTTCGGATCATCCACGGTGATCAGCCGCCCCGTGCGGGTGCGAGTTCCTCGGCGCGCCGCCAGGGGCACGACGTGGACGGGCGCATTCACGGCGTAGCTACTGGCCACCACCGGGCTCTGCGTCAGGCCTTCGTAGTGCGGCAGCAGGACGTAAGTGAAACGGTGGCGACCCATGTCGCACTCCGGGTCCGGCGCTTTGGGAGCGCGAAGCAGGCTCAGGCGCACCGTGTCGCCCAGTACGTCGTGGCCGTACTTGCCCGTGTTGATGAGGGCCACGCCTTGGCCGGCCTCGCTGAGGTCCACCCACTTTTGGGCGCAAACCTCGAATTTCGCCTCGTCCCAGCTGGTGTTGCGGTGGGTGGGGCGCGAAACGTGCCCAAACTGGATCTCGCACTTGGCGTGGTCGGTGTGGACGTTGAGCGGGAACGCCACCTTGAGCATCTTGTTCTCCTCGTGCCAGTCAATCTCGGTATCGAACCGCACGCCCGGGGTGGGGCCGAGGCTGATCCGCTGGCGAATGCGGCTGTTCCCAAACGAGCGCACCGTTTCGTACGCGACCCGCACGGGGCCTCGCTCCACAATCTCCACCGAGTCGGCCCGCAAGAGATCGCGGCCGGTCTCGAAGGCAAACGCATCGACGTCCCATGCGCTCCAAAACAACGGATTGTCATCGAAGAGCTGGAAGACGTTGGCCAGGGCTCCGGGACGGATGAACTCGAGAGGTTCGTTGTCCTGGCTCCGCAGGCTGGTGATGTGGCCGTTGGCGTCAAATCGGACGGCCCAATGCTCGTTCTCGATCCGGCGCGCGGAGTGGCGCAGGTGGAGGTTGGGCGCGCCCTCTTCCGCCCGGAACGTCCCGAGCGTGACGCCTTCCTGGCTGCTCTCCGGGGTCGCAAAGATCAGCTTGCGCTCGTCGAAGGCTTCCACTAGTTGCACGGGTAGCACCTCATCGGCGGTAACCAACGCGCCCGGAGTTTCTCGGTCGGCGGGCCACGGCAAGCTGGCTTCGCTGGTCACGTGGGCAAAGTGGAAAATCGCCACCGGATCCTCGCCGGATTGCGTTTCAAAGTCACGGGCCAGGGCGGTGATCTTCTCCGCGATGATGGCCTCCGCTCCTTCCCTCACCCGGGCGTAATCCTTGTCGCTGTCCTCATACACCTCGCGGACACTACTGCCCGGAATGATGTCGTGGAACTGGTTGAGGAGCACGAGCTTCCACAGTCGTTCCAGAGCTTCGGCAGGGTACGGACCCGGGGCCATGGCGCTGAGCAGTTCCGCGTCACGCAGGAGGAACTCGCACTCCCGATTGGCCCGCTTGTTGGCGGCCTGGCTCGTATAGGTGCCCCGGTGCAGTTCCAGGTACAGCTCACCCACCCACGTGCGCAGGTCTTGGCTTTCTTCGTAGGCAGCAGCAAAGAAATCCACGGCGCGGCGCTTGGCCTCCACGGCGGGTAGACCGGGCATCCGGCGGGCGCGGTGGAGCATGTTGAGATGGGTTTCGGTGGGGCCACCCCCGCCGTCTCCCCACCCAAAGAGCAAAAGCGAGCGATCGCTACGCGCGTGGTCGCGGTGCTGCCGCACGCTCTGCAAGATCACTTTGGGGAAGGCGTCCGCGACGTAAGTGTCCGCCGGCGGGAAGTGCGTCCAGACTTTGGTGCCGTCAATGCCTTGCCACCAAAAGGTGTTGTGCGGAATCTTGTTCTGCTGGTTCCAGCTCAGCTTTTGGGTGAGGAAGTACTTGATCCCAAACCCTTCCAATATCTGCGGCAGGCTGGCGGCGTAGCCGAATACATCGGGGAGCCACATGTCGTGGGTTTCCACCCCGAACTTCTCCCGGAAGTAACGGCGCCCGTAGAGGAACTGCCGCACCAGGCTTTCCCCGCCCGCCATGTTGCAGTCGGCTTCCACCCACATGCTGCCCACCACTTCCCACTGGCCTTTTTTCACCATTTGGCGGATTCTCTGGAAAAGCGCCGGGTGATCCTGCTCCAACCACTCGTACTGGCTGGCCTGGGAGTGTGCAAACACGTATTCGGGGTGCCGCTCCATCATTTCCAGTTGCAGAGCGGTGGTGTGCGCCATCTTCAGGCGCGTGACGCTGAGCGGCCACAGCCACGCCGTATCAAGATGCGCGTGGCCGACTGGTGTGATGGTGTGGGAGACTTCGCCGACTTGAGCTTCCAGTCGGTCGCGGATAAGCCGGCGGCACTGATTGATGGTGCGACGGCGCTCGGGCTCAAAGGTGTTGCAGGTTTCGTTGAGCGCCCGCACGGCGTGGGCGCGGAGGGGATCGTTTTCGGGTAGAGACTCGGCCAGCGAGAGCACGAACATCACATCATACGTGAGTTGCAGAAGCTCGGCATCTACCACCATAAGGTGGAATCCGCGAAACTCGGCCGGGAGTTCGGTGCGGGGCTTTTCCTTGCCGTGGACCGTGGTTTCTAAGTTGGGTGCGTAGGTTTGGGCAAAGATGGTGAGGTTCTCTTCGCCTTCCGCGCGATCGAGCAGACGGTGGGTGAGGTGCGCCCAGTCCAGCGCCCCGACAATGGCTTCGTCTCGCCAAATCGTGCACTCCAGCGGCACCACGCCGCCGTACGCGCCGGGGTTTTCGATCACGGCTTCGGGATTTTCGTAACCGATCACCACGGGGAGCCCGGCCCAATCGGCAGGCACCCGGGCGGAAACTTGATACCAGCCTTCGCTATAGGTGGGGCCCCAGCGGAAGCCCGGTTCGATCGTTTGCCAGCCTTTGGCGCGTCGCGCGGCCCGGGCGTTCGGGAATGACCCCGCCAGGAACTTGGTGGTGGCCGGGACATTTTTGACCACCAGCCGTCCTTTGAGCTCACGATCCAGAAACTGTTTGGCGCGCCGTAGCTGGTTCGGTTCGAACTTGTCCATTCCGGTTGCCAGCATAGCACCGGATTTGCCCGTCCCGGGCTATCCTAGAACCATGGATGCGTTGCGGATGCGGGAGGCTTCGGTGCTGGCCGCGCTGTACGCACCGGAGAGCCCGTTCCGGCTGGCGTCGCCCCGGGATTGGCCGCAACTGGCGAGCTTGCTGGCCCGGCCCGGCACCCCCGCCGAGCTCCTGGCGCAAGCGGGTTATCAACCCCTCGCGGACGCTCTCACCCCGGCCGCGCTGGAGTGGGGCTGGCATGCGGTGAGCCAGGGCCAGGTGCTGACGGCGGCCCACGCCGAATTCCCCCGGGGCTGGCTGACTTTGTTGGGTAAGGCCGCGCCTCCGGCCCTTTCTTTGACCGGAGTGGTTTCCGCCGGACGAGCCGTGGGGGTGGTGGGTTCGCGTGACCTCACGGATACTCAGCGCGCCTGGGCCCGCGAAGTGGGGGCTTGGCTGACGGCGCACGGCTGGATGATTGTGAGTGGCGGCGCCCGGGGCACCGATGCCGAAGCCGCAGCGGGGGCACGCTCCACCGGGCCAGGAGCCCGGGTCGTCGAGATTCTGGCCCACGGGGGTGATGGACGCGAGACCCCGACCTGCTTGCGCCTGTTGCCTACGGGGGCGGGCTTCGATGTAGCCGTGGCGCACCAGCGCAATGAACTCATCCACGCCTGGAGCGGAGTGAGTGTGATCTTGGCCTCGCAATCGGGAGCGGGGGGCACCTGGACGGGCACGGTGCGCGCGATGCGCCGCTGGGGCCTGCAGGCGTTGGTCTACCAAGACGGGAGCCCGGGCGCGCAGGGTCTGGTCAAAGCGGGCGGGACGCCGTGGGCTTCACTCGCCGAACTGGAACTGCGCCTCGCCGCCGCCGCGCCGCTGCGCACCCCGCAACTGTTCGATCTCACCGACGACCCCGGGGGCGATGCGCCGATGCGAGTGCGCGAAGCCCCAGTGCGGTGGGTGACTTCGAGCTAGAGAGGAAGAGGGCGATCCGGGATCATCCACGCGCCGGCAATCGCCACCGCGAGGGCATCGCACACGTCGTCCGGCTTGGGGGCTTGCGCCAGTCCGAGCAGACGCGTGACCATGAACTCCACCTGCTTCTTGTCGGCGTTGCCCTGCCCTACCACCGCTTTCTTGACCTCGGGGGGCGTGATTTCGCAGGTTTCGAGGCCGGAGCGCGCGGCTTCGCACAGCACCGCCCCGAGGGCCTTGGCCACGTCCATCGCCGTGGTGGAGTTCCGATTGAAGAACAGCCGCTCCGTCACCAGTCGATCGATGGGATGCGCCTCGATGAGTTCGCGGGCCTGGTCGGCCAGTGAGACCAGGCGCGGACCGAGCGGCCCCGGTGGCGTGTGGAAGAGACCGTAGGCCACGGGCTCGATTTGGCTCCCTGAGCGCCGGATGAGGCCATAGCCCATGCGTTCTAATCCAGGGTCAATGCCGAGAATCAGCACGGTTACCGCTTGAACCGCCGGGCGATGTCGGACGTGGGGATGAGGATGGTAATGGGGCGGCCGTGCGGGCAGAAGAAGGGGTTATCCAAGGTGGCGAGGTCCTCCACCAGCTTCTTCATCTCGGCCTCGGCGAGCGGATCGCCCGCCTTGACGGCCATCTTGCAAGCGGCCATGGCAAAGACATCGGCGGTGCCGGTGCCGAGGCACCCGGCGGCCCGGCCCTCGGCGAGTTCATCCAGGACATCCCGCAAAACCGACAACGGCGAGCGGCCCCGCCAGATCGCAGGCACCCCGCGCACCAGGAAAGACTCCGGCCCGAACGGCTCCACGTCAAAGCCCGCCCGGGCTAGCTCGGCGAGGTTTTGCTGAGCAATGAGCGCCGATGCGCGGCTCAAATGCAAAGTCTCGGGGGTGAGAAGGGGCTGGACGGGCACGCCGTCGCGGGCGCGTTCGGCCCACAGGCGTTCGTAGAGGATGCGCTCGTGCGCCACGTGCTGGTCAATCACGATTAGCCCGTGCGGGGAATCGCCGAGGATAAACGTGGCCGCCCACTGGCCAATGAGCCGGAACTCGTGGAGGAGGTCGGGGAGGACGCCCGTGACGCCCCCCGCTGCACCTAAAGAAACCCCATCCGCCAGGCCGTTCGAGCCCCCGGCAAAGGGCCGCGCAAACAAGGTGCCCGCCCCCAGCCAAGCCGTGCTCTCTTCACTCCCCAGCGGTGCCTGCGCCCGCTGCGACATCCCGAAAGCACCCGGTCCCCACGGCATCTCGGGCGGGCTCCCCGCCGGCAAATCGCCCCGGGCATCCCGCGCGGCCTCATTGGCCAGGTGCACCGCCTCGGCCCCCGGCACCATCCCGCTGGCCGCGACCGCCCGCTTGATCGCCGACACCATCGCCCGGAAGACAGTGCTTTCATCCCGGAACTTGACCTCACTCTTGGTGGGCGAGACGTTGACGTCCACCCCCGCCGGGTCCGTCCAGATCATCAGAGCAGCGAGAGGGAAGCGTCGCTCGGGGGTCCACGCCCGGAAGGCTTGGTCAATGGCGGCCATCAGCGTCTTGCTGCGCACCGGGCGGCCGTTGACCCACAGCCACTGGTGGGTGCGGGTCGCCCGGCTGACGTGAGGCGGGCTGACCATCCCGGTCAGGCGCACGCCGTCTTGGTAGTGATCTACGGGCAACAGTGCGGCGGTGAGGTCACGCCCCCATACCTCTTGCAATGTGGTGGCAAAATCGCCCGATCCACTGGTGCGCAGAGCCTCGTGGGCGGGGCCACCGGCCGCGTGCCGCAACGTAAAGGCGACATCCGGCCGAGCAATGGCGTGGCGGGAGACGGCATCGACGATGGCCGAGAGCTCGGTCGCGTCCGTCCGCAAGAACTTGAGGCGCGCCGGCACATTAAAGAACAAGTCCTCCATCGAGACGGTGGTGCCGCGCGGGCCGGCATCACCCGAACTGACCTGCACCTGGCCGCCGTGGGCCGTCACCACCACCCGCGCTCCGTGTGCCACCCCCGAACTCAGCCGAAACTTGGAGACCGACGCCAACGTGGGCAGGGCCTCGCCCCGGAACCCCATGGTGGAGACCGCCAGCAGGTCCTCGGCGCGGGTGATCTTGCTGGTAGCGTGGCGCTCCAGGGCCAGCAACACCTGGTCTTCGGTCATCCCGATGCCGTTATCCGAAACTCGAATCAACGCCCGCCCGGCCCGCTCGAGATCAATTTCGATGCGGGTAGCCCCGGCGTCCAGCGCGTTCTCGACCAGCTCTTTGACCGCCGAAGCGGGTCGCTCCACCACCTCGCCCGCCGCAATCTGGTTGATGGTCTGCGAATCGAGGCGACGAATCACTGGCAGGTGGCCGGTTGCCTCCGGGCGCCCACTCGCCTCACCCTCCGGAGCCGGAAGATGAAAGCCAGAGCGAGCGACGGCGGGGTCAGCCATAAAGTGCGAGGGTGAGCCTCAGGGGGTTAGTTTAGTTTACGCCGACGGGGACGCGTTTCCCTTTCTCCTCCCAAGAATAGGACGCCCGCCGCGACCCCCAGGGAGCGCCGCGGTCCCGAAGTCTGAAAACGGGGCTACAGGTTCACGGGTGAACGTGCCGATACTGTTAGCAAGACCAGGTTTTCTGGACGGACTGCCCCCTCATGTTTACTTTCATCGGGATCGTGCTCGCCGTCGTGATGATGCTCGTGGGTTACACGATGCACCACGGCAAAATTGCGGCCCTGATTGTGCCGTCCGAGTACATCACGGTCGCGGGCATGGGTTTCGGCATCATGATCGCGAACAACGGGCTTCCGACGACGATCAAGGCCATCAAGGCGGCCATCGGGCTGCTGAAGCCGCCGCCGACGCAAAAGCAGTACATGGACTTGCTGAAAATGATGTTCCAGCTGTTCTCCGTGGCCCGTAAGGAGGGTCTCCTCGGCCTCGAACAGCACGTCGAGAATCCGAAGGACTCGGCGATCATCAGCAAGAACCCGTCGTTCCTGGCCAACCACCACGCTTGCGATTTCTTCTGCGACACGATGAAGGTCATCCTCACCGGCTCGGTGGGCCCGCATGACCTCAGCGAAATGATGGAACTGGACCTTGAGGTCGCCCACGACGAAGAGCACCTGCTGGTGGATGCCTGGCAAGGCACCGGCGACGCGATGCCGGCCATCGGGATTATCGCGGCCGTGTTGGGGATTGTTATCACCATGGGCAAGATTGGCGGTGAAGCCGCCGTCATCGGGAAGTCCGTCGCCCAAGCCCTCGTCGGGACGTTCCTCGGGATTCTCTTGGGCTACGGGGTCTACGCGCCCATCGCCCGGTCCATCGAACTCCGCATTAAGGCCGAAGGCCACTACATGAACTGCATCCGCCACGCGCTCTTTAGCTTTGCGCGGGGCGAATCGCCCATCACCTGCGTCGAGTTCGCGCGCCGCAACATTGAGCCGTCGCTCCGCCCCGGATTTGCCGAAATGGAAACGTCCGTGAAGGAAAAGGACGCGGCCTAAGCCTGAAGAAGATCCATGCAAGACGGCGCACCGATCATCATCAAGAAGGTCAAAAAGGGCGGACACGGCCACCATGGTGGGGGCTGGAAGGTCGCCCTGGCCGACTTTATGACCTCGATGATGGCCTTCTTCATGGTCATGTGGATCGTCGGGATGAGCCAAGAGGATCGCGAAATCATCGAGGCCTACTTCAACGACCCCACGGGGTTTGACGCCAAGATGCCGCGCTCGGCGCTCAACATCGGCATCACCGGTGGCCCGCAAAGCAAGAAAACCGGCAATGCTGGCACCGGTACCACCGAAGAGGAGAAAGAGATTGACGCCGCCGTCAAGCTCAAGAACTCGATCCAGAAATCCATCGAAGGTGACCCTGAACTCAAGGGCCTGGTGATGAGCGACAAGGTGGAAGTGAGCGTGAGCAGCGAAGGCGTGTTGGTGGAGTTCATCGAAAACGAAGCCAACGGCGAGGTGTTCTTCGAGATCGGCTCGGCCACGGTGCGCCCGGCGGCCCGGTCGCTGATCGCGAAGGTGGCCCCGCTCCTGGCCCAGAGTCGCCGCCCCATGCAGATTGAAGGCCACACTGACCGTCGCCCCTTCCCGGGCACCGGCCGCGACAACTTTGATCTGAGTACCGAACGCGCTCACGCGGTCCGCCGCTTGATGGTGGGGAATGGAGTGCAGTCGAAGCAGATTTTGCAGGTGGTGGGCTACGCCGACACGCGCCCGCGCAACGGCATGGACCCCCTGCACTTTAGCAACCGCCGCGTCAGCGTTCTGCTGCCGTTTGCGATGACGAAGCCCGAGGATCGCCGCCTGCCGGTGGATGAACTGAATCAGTCGATCGAAGGCATGTTCCGTGTGCCCACGGCCCCCAGTTTCTCGTCGCCCGGCCCCGAACCCGTCAACCTCGACCCCGACGCGGAAGAAGAGTAAGCGGGGCGGGAGGGGTTTCCCCCAGGAATCTCGGCCCGACGGCGCGTCTTTCGGCAAAGGTGCCCCGTCTGGACCCTTGAACGACACGGACGTCGCTTATGGCTACCATCGCCGGAAACCTCTGGGAATACAACTTCGCCCGCATTATCGTGCTGGACGTCACGGACGACTATCGGCTCAGCCAAGGGCCGGTGCCCATGGATTGCTACCCCGTCCTTAAAGAGGTGTGGGTGCCCATGTACGAGATTGACGCGCGCCTGGCTGACCCCCAATTGATGGAGGGGTATCTCTACGATTGGCACGAATCGCCCGATCGTCCGGACGCCCCGTGGTTTGTGGGCGTGGTCCACGCGCAGTTGTTGGTAGAAGCCGAAGCTCGCGCTGCCTCGCACTAGGCAGGCCGGGCCGCTCTGGGCGTGGGTCCGGCCCCTGAGGTGACCATGCGAGTAAAATGTGAGAGTTATGCCGCGCCCGTTTCAGCTTTCGGTGGTTTCGCCCGAACGCACGGTCTTTGATGACCAAGTCACGAGTGTGATTGCCCCGGGCGTGGAAGGTTATCTCGGTGTGATGGCCGGCCACGAACCCCAGATTGTTGCCCTCAAGCCGGGTCTGGTGGAGTACGAAGACAAGAACGGTCAACGCACGTTCGTCGCCACGATGGGCGGCTTCATGGAAATCAGCGGCGAGCGCGCCATCATCCTGGCCGAAGACGCCGAGATCAGCACCGAGATTTCCATCGAGAAGGCCGAGGCCGAATTGGACAAGGCCCGCCGCGCGCTGCGAGGCGAAGAAGTGGACATGACGCCGGAACAAGCCACCGAAGCGCTGAATCGCGCCATGGTTCGGCTAAAAGCCGCGCGAATGCGCTAAATTTTGCCGACATTTTGGGCAACAATAGAGCCCATGGAATGGCGAAGCGCGTGGGCATTGGTGGCCGTGTTGGCGACTCCCGGTTTCAGCGAGTCTCGAACCGCAATGAACGATTCGAATTTCACGGCCGATGAAATCCGTGCGCTCCGCTCCTACTGGAATGCGCCCGGGCGCGTCCAAGTCGAACTCCTGAACGAAAACGGCCGCGAATTCACCGTACGCCAAACCGTCGAGGGCAGCCAGTGGTTGTGGAACTACAACAAAGCTCGCGGCCTGGCCAAAGGCGATCCGGGTTCCCCGCTGAGTGCTAACTCGCAGCGCGAGACCGTCTGGACCAACTGGATCAACGCCCGCATTGAGTGGGATTACGCGCAGGCCGCCGTGCAAGCCGCCCAGCGCAACCGCCAGCCCGCCCCCGCCGTTCGCGTGCCGAACCCCGGCCCGTGCCCGGCTGACCTGGTGAACCTGGCCGGAAACCCGCCCGCCTTTGCCGCGCCCGCCCGGCCCGAGCAGCACACGCTCACGTTCCCGGACGGCATGAAGCTGACCTACAACACCCACGTGCCGATGCGCAAGACGTTTGCGTACTTCCGGTGGCCGCAAGGGGTGCAAAGCATGGGCCAGCGTGTGAAGACGTTGCCGGAGCGCGAACTCCAGGGCCTCTTCCAGAAAGCCGGGCTCAACAAGACCGAACAGAACGTCTTTGCCGCCGTGTCGATGCTCGAAGGGGGCTTTGATTCGGTGAACACCTACGACACGGGCTTCGTCTCGGTCGGCCTCATCCAGTTTGCGACCCTCAAGGAGGGCGGACACAGCCTCGGCCAGGTGATGCTGCGCATGAAGCAGGAGGACCCGGAGGAGTTCCGCACCCACTTCCGCAAGTTTGGTTTGGACGTAACAGACAACGGCTTGCTAATGGCCGCCGATCTGGAATCGGGCACGACTCGCATCGGCCCCGAAGCGAACCAGCAAATCATTGAAGATAAGCGGCTGATCGCCGCCTTCCAGCGCGCCGGGCGAATCAGCGAAGGATTCCGTGTGGCCCAACTGAAAACGGCCAAGGCAATGTACTACCCGGCGAACGACGTGATTCGCGTGGACGTGAACGGGCAGACGATGACCGGGCGCGTGGGCGACGTGTTTCGCACCGAAGCAGGCCTCGCCACCCTTATGGACCGCAAAGTGAACACCGGCAACCTGGGGCGGATGAATGACCTGGTGGGCCAAGCCGTGCGGGAGTACGACTTGGTCTCGGTGAAGGATGCAGCGCAGCTTGAGTTCCTGCTGATCCAGGCGCTGGTGTTCCGCAAGAACTACCTGCTGGAGGCCTCGCTCAGCCAGCCGGCTCGCCCCGATGTGATTACCAGCCGCAGCGGCACCCGCCGCCTGCGCGGTCCGCTCTAAACGCAAGCTACAGACAAGAGAAAACCCCCGAAACCTGAAATCAGGTTCGGGGGTTTTGCTTTCGCGAGAGGCCCGCGACTTACTGAGGAGCGTCCACCGAGCGGTAGGCGTTGATGAGCGCGATTTCGCCCTCCTTCCCGCCCTGCGACTTGCCGTGCTCCATGCCGTAGATGCCGGTGAAACCCTTGCTGCGGATGTGCTTGAACACGTTGCCGTAGTTGATTTCGCCGGTGGTGGGCTCGCGGCGGCCCGGATTGTCGCCAATCTGGAAGTACGCAATTTCGCTCCAGGCGGCGTCCATGTTCGGGATGAGGTTCCCTTCCTGGATCTGCTGGTGATAGATATCAAACAGGATCTTGCAGGCCGGGCTGTTCACCGCGCGGCACACTTGGTACGCCTGCGGGATTTCGCTCAGGAACAGGTTGGGGTGGTCGCGGAAGTTCAGCGGCTCCAGCACCATCACCAAGCCGTGCGGCTCAAAGATTTCGCTGGCGCGGCGCAGGCACTCCACCACGTTGGCCGTGTTGTAGGCGATGTTTTGGCGCGGCTCGATGGTGCCGCACACCACGGTCATCCACTTCGCGTTGACCCGCTTGGCGATGTCCACGGAGGTGCGGACTTCGTCCAGGAACTTGTCGATCATCTCCTGACGGCCACTGGCGAGGGAGGTTTCCCACGCCGTGTTGGGGTTCACCACAAAGACGCCCATGCGCATGCCCAGGCGGGTCATTTCTTTGGCGATGGCCTCTTGCTGCTCCACCGAGCGGCCCTTCATGCCGTTGTCTTCCAACGAGCGGAAGCCGTGGTCGTGCATAAACTTCAGCTCATCAATCGGGTTGTTGCCCGCGTGATTGCCAAACATGCCAAAGTGCGGCGCAAAGTCGCAGTTGAACGGAGTGGAATCGTCAAAGTTCAAGGTCATCGTCTCCTTGGCAACGGCCAAGCCGCCGGCCAGGCCTGCCCCTACGGCAAGCCCCGACCGGATGAAGTCACGTCGATCCATGCTCATGGCTTAGACCAGCTTGGTTACGCCCGGCACGGCCACGGCCGGCACCGCTCGGCTGCCGAAGGCCAGATCCGCCGGCATCAGCGTTTCTTCGCTTGCCATCGCCGCATCCCACGTCACGCTGGTGCCGGTATAGGCAGCCATGCGTCCCATGATAGCGGTGAGGGTGCTGTGCGCCACTTGCTCGCCTTCGTTGAGGTAGGCGCGGGTGCCGCGAATGCTCTCGATGAGGTGGCGGTGCTCCAGCATGTACGGGTTGAGATTCTCGCCACTGAAGCGGTACTCGTTCTCCCCGAAGATGCGGTTGGCGGGGTTGGCGCGGCCCTTGGTGCCGACCAGTCGCTCGCTGACGTTGTTGGCGCAGCCGTCAATCTGGCGGCAGTAGCTGTGCATAAGACACCCGTCTTCGTATTCGAACTCCACGGCAAAGTGGTCGAAGATGTGCCCGTAAACCTCGGCCTTGCGGACTTCGCGGCCACCCAGGGCCACGGCCTTCACCGGGTGCGCTCGCTTGGCCCAGTTCACCACGTCGATGTTGTGGATGTGCTGCTCGCAGATGTGGTCACCGCTCAGGTAGGTGAAGTAGAGCCAGTTCTTGAGCTGCCATTCCACGTCGCTCCAACCTTCTTGGCGCGGCACGGACCACAGCGAACCCTGGTTCCAGTAGCAGCTGGCGCTGACAATGTCGCCGATCGCGCCATCGTGGATGCGCTTCATCACCTCGTTGTAGGCGGTTTCGTGGCGGCGCTGCGTCCCGGCCACCACGCTCAGGTTCTTGGCCTTGGCGGCCTGGGCGGCGGCAATCACGCGGCGGACGCCCGGGGCATCGGTGGCCACCGGCTTTTCCATAAACACGTGCTTGCCCGCGTTGATGGCGGCTTCGAAGTGATAGGGGCGGAAGCCCGGAGGAGTGGCGAGGATGACCAGGTCGATGTCGCTGGCCAGCACGCCCTTGTAGGCATCAAAACCGGTGAACACATGGTCATCGGTGATCTGAACGCGCTCCTTAAAGTTGTCGGTCAGCGACTTGCGCGCGCCAGCGGCGCGGTCGGCAAACATATCGCCCAGGGCCACCACGGTCACGGCCGGATCGGCATTCAAACAGTCAAATGCGGCGCCCGTTCCCCGGCCGCCGCACCCTACCACGCCCACGCGCAGTCGGTCTTGTCCCATCACGTTGGCGAAGGTACCCGCTCCGAGGGCAGTCATGGCCACCGCACTGGTGGCAGCGAGAAAAGAGCGACGAGATAACGCGAGATCTTCCATGGCTTTATTGTTCTAAGTTGACTTGGTCTGCACTGACGACGATTCGAAATCCGACTTGGGGTCCGTCCGAGAGCCACCAGCGGCTCTTGGGGACTTGCGGGTCGCGGTCCTGCCACTTGATGGTGTAGGGCTCGCGGAGGGAGGGGCCGAGATCCGGTCCTTCGTAGTTAAAGTGGCCGCCGGCGGTGGTCATCACGCTGGGGTCATCCAGGCTCTTCACCCATTCGCTGGCGTTGCCGATCATGTCGAAGAGGCCCCAGGCGTTCGGCTTCTTGCTCTTTACGGCCTCGGTCTTGTCTTCGCTGGTGTCCCAGAACACGGCGTAGTCATCCCACTTTTCCGGCAGGGGGGCGTTGGCGCGGGCGGCGTACTCCCACTCGGCTTCGTTGGGGATGCGGTAGGGGCGGTTGAACTTCCCTTCCAGCCACTTGCAGAAAACTTCACTGGCCGGGGCGGCCACGCCAATGGCGGGGTAACCCTTGTGGCCGTAGCCACGGTCCACCGCACCGTAGGGGCGGCTCGGGCGGCTGGCGGCGTCGTGGTTGGCTTCTCGCTGCTCGGGCGTCATGTCCAAGCGCAGGTAGTAGACGTCGTACAGATCCCACGTGACTTCGGTTTCCGAGATGTAGAACGCCTTGACTTCGACCTCTTTGCCCCGAATGTTGACCTTCCCCGCGGGGACGTAGATCATCTTAAATTCAACGAGGTGGTCGGGTAGGCGTTCGGTATACGACTCGGGCATCGGCGTTACAATAGGGAGGGCGAGAGCGATGTACGCAGCGATCATTGCTTACTTAACGATTGGGAGTTCCCCATTGAACGTGTCCCGGTACGACTTTACCCAGGCTCATATGGGCGTTCGCGTCGATATTTCATTGTACGCGCCCGATCGAGCCGCCGCCGAGCGCGCGGCGCAGGC
>CAZDWU010000009.1:0-34567 GCA_964509165.1 uncultured Chthonomonas sp.
TGGTGTGGCTGGCCATTGCGGGCCTTGACTACTTCTTGCAACGCAAGGAGATGGACAAGAACCTGAAGATGACCAAGGACGAGGTGCGCCGCGAGATGAAAGAGAGCGAGGGTTCGCCGGAAATCAAGTCGGCTCGGATGCAGCGAGCCCGGCAGCTGGCCCGCGGTGGCCTGAAGGAGCGAGTGAAGGACGCAGACGTCATCGTGACGAACCCGACGCACTACGCCGTGGCCATCAAGTACGAGCGCAGCAAGATGCACGCCCCGATGGTGGTGGCACTCGGGACGGATCTCGTGGCTTTGCGAATCCGAGAAATCGCCGGCGAACTCAAGATTCCGATCGTGGAAAATCGCCCCCTCGCGCGGGCTTTGCACAAGCAGTGCGACGTGGGCGATTACGTCCCCCGCGAACTCTTTGGGGCCGTGGCCGAAGTCCTCGCCTACGTCTATCAACAGCTCAACCGCAAGGCCCGATAAACAGCGGTATTCTGTCGGCCAACGGACCGATGGGAACGCTGAGAACGGACGCAGAAGCTTGGCGAGAGGCCGTTTCCCGCACGTGGACCCCTGCCGCCTGGCTGGTGCAGGATGCTCCCGAGTCCGATGTCGTCCTTAGTTCGCGTGTCCGCTACGCCCGCAACCTGACGGGCTTTCGCTTCCCTCACCACGCCGCGCCGGATGGCTTGCGCGCGGTGCAACGCCAGGTGCGCCGCGCGGTGGAGCGAGCGGAACTCCCGCTGACCGAACTCGAGCGAGTGAACGCCCCGGAGCGCGATTTCTTGCGCGGGTGCCGACTGATCGCCCCTGAGTTCACCTTGGGTCAGGGCGCCAGGTCGTTATGGCTGGATCCCCGCCGCCGCCTCAGCCTGATGGTGAATGAAGAAGACCACATTCGGTTGCAGGCCCTGACGGGGGGCTTCTCACTGGGTTCCGCTCAGCGACTGGCCGATGACGTGTTGGAGCGCCTGGAAGATCACCTGGAGTTTGCCCATCATTCTGAGTTTGGGTGGCTGACGGCCAGCCCTTCCAACGTCGGCCCGGCCCGGCGCTGGTCCATATTCTTCAACCTAGCGGCGCTGGAGCACACCGGTCGCCTCCCAGGCATCATTGATGCCCTGGAGAACACCGACATGGTGGTGCGCGGGCTCTTTGGTGAACTGAGCCGCCGGGTGGGGGCTTTCTTGCAGGTGAGTGCCATCGAGGGCCCGGCCTATGATTTCAACGGCGCGGCCAAGTTCTTGCTCCAAGCCGAACGGGAAGCCCGACGCGATATGCCCAGGTTTAAGCTGGAACAGCTTGCCAAAGAACAGCGTGATGGACTGCTCACCGCCCCGGAAATCAGCCTGGCGCAAAGCCTTACCGCCCTCTCTTGGATTCGTTGGGCCGGCGCGGCGGGCATTGCGGGCTTCCCCGCCCACTACCGTGTGGTGGACCAATGGATGACCCACCTGGACGTAGCGGGGACTACCGACGCCCGAGTGGCCGATCGTCACCGTGCCGAGTACTTACGCCACCAGTGGGCGGCCGCCGAAACCGAGGGCAGGGCCTAGGCCACGCACGCCCATCCGCAACGAAACGTCTGAAAACCCATAATGAACGTCATGGGTGATGCCACATATCGTCCGGCTGACATCGTGCGGTGGCTAGAAGTTGGCCAAACCGCCGGCGCGCCGACCCCTGTGCGCCTTCCCATCCCCGCCACCGTGACGAAGGAGGAGTGGTCCAACCGCGTGCGCACGGTGGTGGAATCCGCCCTCACCGCCGGGAAGGGCGCGCTGGACCAAGTGCAGCGCAAGCACGTGGAGGAGACCGCCTATATCCTCCTCAACGACGCCCTGGAATACAACGGCCTCACCAAAACCAAGCGCATCCCCTACGTCAAGGTCAAAGCCATTCGCGATTTGGGTTCGGACCGTTACCGGATTGACCACGAAGGCGGTAGCCTAGAGATTAAGCCCGTGGCGCACCTTGTTTCTGGACGTATTCGTGTCCCCGTTGGTTGGATTCGGAACGGCACCGAAGTCCCCTATTCGCTCTTGATTGAAGAACTCGCCGCCCGGTGCGGTGTGGAGATTGAAGCGGTTTGATCGCCGAGCAAGGTTGGCAATCGCCCGCGCCCAGCGGGTGGCAAGCCCTGTTGGACGCCGAACTCGCGCAGGATATCGGCGGGGGCGATCTTTCGATCCACGCCCTCAACCCCGAGGCTCCCATACGCTGGATAATTGAAGCGCAAGCCTCGGGCATTGCCTGCGGCGTGGGGGCGGCGGCCTACGTTTTGCAGCCTCAAGAGGTTTTGGTGACCGATGGCGACCCGGTGGCGGACAAGACCGTCATCATGCGCGGAGAAGCCCCCTGCGGTTGGCTGCTGAGCCGCGAACGCACCGGGCTCAACGTGCTCATGCACCTCAGCGGCGTGGCCAGCCTCACCAGCCAATATGTGGAGGCGGTAGCGGGCACCCGCGCCCGCATCACCGACACCCGCAAGACCCTGCCCGGCCTGCGCAACCTGCAGAAGTACGCCACCCGATGCGGCGGCGCCACCAACCACCGCCAGGGCCTGCACGACGGCGTGATGATTAAGGACAACCACATTGCCGCGTGCGGTTCCATTGCAGCGGCGGTGGCGAGAGTGCGCGAACGCGTGGGGCACATGGTGCGCATAGAAGTGGAAGCCGACCGGCTGGAGCAAGTGGAAGAAGCCGTGCGGGCGGGGGCCGACATTGTCTTGCTGGACAACATGAGCCCGGACACGATGGCCCAAGCCGTGAACCAATGGGGTGATCAAGTCGTCCTAGAGGCCAGCGGGGGAATCAACCTTGGCACAGTGCGTGCAGTCGCTATGAGCGGAGTTCATGTGATCTCCGTGGGGGCGCTGACTCACTCGGCCATGGCCCTCCCGTATCACCTCGAATTGGAACAATGATGACCACGGCCCTGCCGACGGAAATTGAGGTCCTACCTGCCGTCGACTCAACTCAGCTAGAGATCGCTCGTCGCCTGGCGATGGGCGTGATGCCCCGTGCCCTGCGCGCCGAGACGCAAGTTTCGGGTCGGGGACGGTTTGAGCGCACCTGGCACGATGAGGCCGGGCAGTCTCTCCTCTTGAGCGTTACGTTTCCGGAGTGGGCCGACCACAAGGCCCCCTGGCTGATCGGTATGGCCGTAGCCGCCGCCGCCGCCGGAATCGTGCACTGCCAGTTGCAATGGCCGAACGATTTGGTCATTGGTCCGCGCAAGGTGGGGGGCGTTCTCACCGAGCTTTATCCCGATGCGGAAGGTCGCCGGATCCCAGTGATTGGCATCGGCATCAATCTCAATCAGACTCGCTTCCCCGACGAAATTGCGCACCGGGCCACCAGCCTGCACCAAGAGCGGGGCCAGAGCTACGATGCCCACGAGATCGCCGAGGAACTCATGCGGCGCATGGCGCAGTTCCGAATGCCTCGCAACTGGGATGACCTCAAGCCGGTGTGGATGATGTTTGACCACACTCCGGGCAAGCGGTACCAAATCCCGACCGGCGAGGTCACCACGGCCATCGGGGTTGGCCCGATGGGTGAACTTATTGCCTCGCTCGATGGGGAGACCATCCAGGTCTTGGCCGCCGAAGCCATTTTCGGCCCCGCGACGCCTTAACACGATTGTGGGTAAACACGCGCGGATGCCTCGCGCCTTACCCATGCTCCTGATGGAGTTCATCGGCACCTTTTTCTTGGTGCTCATCATTGGGTTTGCCGTCACGGCCGGGGATGCCACGATTGGCATTTTGAGCGTGGGATTTGGACTGACGGCTCTGATTTACATGGGGCGATCGGTTTCCGGGGCGCAATACAATCCGGCGGTCACCTTGGCCTTAACGGTTTCCGGCCTTATGAGTTTCCGGCGGGCGGCGGCGTTCATTGTCACGCAAGTGGTGGCGGCAGCGGCGGCGGCCGGCGTCGTGGCCTGGGCGATTGGCAAGACCTTTACGCCCACCCCCAACCCCAGCGTGAACCCTAGCGCCGCCTTTGCCTGTGAATTTTTGTTTACCTTTGCGCTCGTTTTCCTGATCTTTCACGTTGCAGTGAGCCCGCGTCAGCAACCGAATAGCTACTACGGCTTTGCCATCGGCGGGATGGTCATGGCGGGGATCCTCGCCGTCGGGCCGATCTCGGGCGCCTCTTTCAATCCGGCGGTGGCCACGGGGACGGCATTGGTGAACGCCGTGGTGAACCGGGGGCCGCTCGATGTCTTGGTGATCACCGCTGTGGGCCCGGTGCTCGGTGGGCTGGCGGCCGCTTTGGTCTACCGGATCTCCGAACCCAACCCGGAACGTAAGACCACCGATCCGGGTTAGGTAGATTAGGAAACAAGCATGCGGGTTCTTCGCGTACTGTTGGCGTGTTGGCTGGGAGTCTTCGCACTTCCCTGGTCTGCACTCAGCGCGCCCACCCCGCATGACCTCGGATGCTGCCAGCATGCCGCCCAGCCGTGCGCTTGCCAGGCTCACTGCGGCTGTGTCCAGGCCCCGGAGCCGGCTCCCACGCCTTCCGAAACGCAAGCCTTCTTCGCGCCGGTCGTGGCGACGATTGAGTTCCCCATTCTTGTTTTGCCGAACCCCGTGGTAGTGGCCGAACCCATAGAAACGGAACCCGCCCCCTGGGTCAGCACCACCGGACCCCGAGCCCCACCCGGACGCGCGCCCCCGTTCTGATCGAGATTCGATGTCGCTTCGGCCTGCATAGCGGCCGGAGCCATGAACCGATATCTATCAGAAATGCACAACAAAACGCTACTTATGGCCAGTCTCTTGGCCGTCTCGTCACTTGCCTTTGGCCAAGACGCCGAAGGTGACCACGTGGAATCCGAAGCCCGATGCCCGCTCTGTGTGGCCGGGGGCTTTGGCGCGAGCTCGCAAACCGAGCGCAACTGGAATCTCAGCACGCTCTACGTGCCTCGCTCTGTCACCGAAGCCGAAACCTTCCTGTGGTACCGCGCCGATCCCCGCTTGCAATTCGGGGTCGCCCACCTCAGCAAGCAAAACGCCATTCGTTTCCTGCTTTCCGCCAACCTCGTGCCAGAAGCGGAAAAGACCCCCAGCGTGAACATCATGCTGGGCACCCAGGAGACCACCACCGGTAACCCGGGCTACGCCATGACCTTCGAAAAGCGCTGGGACAAGCTCAGCACCTACGTGGGCATCGGCTTCCGCCGCACGGATAGCCGGGCGCGCCTCATCGGCGGGGCTCGCTATTCATTCGCGCCGCAATACTCGATCGGCATTCAAGAGGATGGCCTCCGCGAGCACCTATTCGTCACCCACGACCGGGGCGATGTCTTCGGCGGTCTCTACCTTTACGACCTCCAACTGCCGGGCATCCTGTTCGGCGTCCGGTTCTAAAGGCACCCAGTCCCTAATGCGCCGGGGCCTCCTTTCAGGGGGTCCCGGTATGATTTTGCCCGTGACCGCTTTTCCATCCGCCGACGTCGCCGTGACCCTGTTGCGGAACACCAACCAAGCCCGGGGCATTGGGCAATACGCCATTGACATGGTTTCCGGCCGGCTCGGGCAGGGCCTGGCCCCCGAAGTGCTGATGCGCACGCACATGTTCCACACCGACGCGGTGCTGTGCGGCGCGAGTGCGCTGGCCCTGGGCACCAACGCCCCCACCATCCTGCGCGCCGAAGCCCTGGAATACACCGACGCCGGTGGCGCCACCGTGTTCTTCTCCACCAACCGCGTGAAGTCTGAAAAGGCCGTGGTGGCCAACAGCAGCGCAGTGCGCGAATGGGACAGCAACGGAACGAACTTTGGCTTCAACCCCAACCTGGGGCACACCGCCGGTGAGTTCGGCCACAACGACTTCTATCCGGTCGTCATTGCCGCCTGCCAAGAGAACGGCCTGGACGGACAGACCGCCCTCCGTGCCATGGTGGCGCTGGATGAAATCCGTGGGCGATTGGCAGAAGTGTTCTCGCTCAAAACTTACAAGATTGACCACGTAGTGCACGGGGCGATTGCCTCGGCGGCGGTTTACGGGGCTCTCCACGGAGCTACGGCGGAGCAGATTGAGAGTGCCATCGGCATGGTCGTCGCCCACTACATCCCCTGGCGCGCCATCCGCGCGGGCAAGCAACTGAGCGACAGCAAGGGCGCCAGCGCCGCCATCAGCTCCGAAGTCGCCGTGCTCTCGATGAAGCGCGCCATGCGCGGCTTCCTTGGCCCGCAGGACATTTTCCGCAATCCAGAGAGCATGTTCCGCCAGTTCGTGCAGACCGACGGCGACAGCCCGTTCGATCTGGTGCTTTCGCACAGCGGCAACGACTTTGCCGTGATGGGCATGCACTTCAAGCTCGGCCTCTACGAACACCAGAGCGCCGGAGCCCTGCAGGGCGTGATTGACCTCATTCGCCAATCGCCGGACCTGCTGGACAACCAGGGCCAAAACCTGACCCGTATCCTCATCCGCGCCTATGAGCCTGCATTCGGCATCATTGGGGACCCCGCCAAGCGCGACCCCAAGACCCGCCAAAGCGCCGACCACTCGATGGTCTTCATCGTCTCGCGGTTGCTGAAGAAGGCCATCGCCGTCCACGCGGCCGATGCCAACTTCATCGCCAGCGCCGGCAACGATGCGCTGTGGCAGCGCCTGATGCTGATGCCCGAGGACTACGACGACGCGGCCCTGGCCGACCAGGAGACCCGCCGCCTGATGGCGCTCATCGAGTTCGAGCACGGAGGTCCGGAGTACGACGCCAAGTATCCCGACGGGATTCCGACCTCGTTGGTGATCTCCACCTCCACCGGCCACACGGCCGATAGCGGCCTGGTGATGTACCCGAGCGGCCACGCCCGCAACACCACCGCCAACCTCAGTGCGATCCTGGCCACCAAGTGGGAGCGCATGGCCAACCTGGCTGGAGCCGTGGACGCCGAGCGCCGCCTGAAGCGACTCGAAGCCTTGCCGCTTGCTTCGGCCAGCGACCTGCTGCACATCTACGCCTGATCCCTAACCGGGCAAGCGAAGACAAGAACGGCCGATCTCCTTTGCGGGAGACCGGCCGTTTGGCTTTGGGCGGGAGCCTTACTTTTCCAGCTGATCCAGCACCTGGATCAGGTCCGGGCGCTGCTGCAGGGCCGGGCGCAGTTGGCCGGCCAGCATCTTGGCTTCTTCGTCGCGGCCAATCTTCTTGGCGGCCATCGCCAGGTTCAGGCCAATGGCGGCGCTACCCGGAATCCGGTTGAGGGCCACGGCGAGAGCTTGGTAGGCCTCTTCGTGTCGCTCTTGGCCGGCCAGAGCGGTGGCGTACTCGATGTAAGCGGGTTCGCAGCCCGGATACAGATCCACCAGCTTGACGGCGGCTTCTTCCGCGTCGCGCCATTCTTCCGCCGCGTTGTACGCGTTGGCGATGACGGCCCACATCTTCCAGTAATCGGCCAGCCACGTCTTGAGCGGTCGCAGTTCGCGCAGCGCGCTCTCGATGTCGCCTTCCTCCACCTTCTGGGCGGCCAGTTGCACGGCTTCGGCCCGCTTGGGTTGGTCGGTTTCCACCAGGGTCGCCAGCACGTTCGCGCGCAGGTTCGGCTCCAGTTGCAGCTGCAGCATGTCGCGCAGCACGCGCGGGGCTTCAAAGCCGCGGTTGGCGGCCACCAGCGTCTGGGCGTATTCGTACATCAGGCCGGGGTCGGTCGGGGCGACATCCAGGCAGTCTTCGTAGAAGTCCAGCGCGCGGTCCATGTCACCCTTCTGAGCGAGGTAAGGCGCGTACATCCGCTTGACCACCAGGGCGTCTTCCAGGTTTTCCAGCGCATTGTCGAACACCTTCTCGCCTTCTTCGGCCTGGCCGGTGTTGATGAGAGCAATGCCGAGTCGCACGTGGGCATCGGCGTTCTGGTCATCCGCTTCGATCCGTTCTTTCCACAGAGCCGGAACCTCGTGGCCGCGACCGACGGAGACCAGCATGTCGGCCAGATACTGCGTGCTGGGCTTGGGTTCCAGTTCGCGGTCAATGGCCTTGCGGAAGTTGCGCTCGGCATTGGCGGGCATCCCCAAGTTCATCTGGGCGAGGCCCAGGCGGGTGTAAAGCGCCGGCTCGTCTTCGTCCAGCGGGATCGCCTTCTCGAACATTTCCGCCGACTTCTGATGCTCGTTCAGCGCCCCGTAGAATTCACCCAGAGCGAAGTAGCCGCGAGCATCCTTGGGCACCACGGAGATCGCCTTCTGCAGAGCCCCTTCGATGATTTCCGCCGTGCCGATGCGGGCGGCGGTGCACATGCGGGCCAGGTTGAGCAGGCTGAGGAACGGAGCTTCCCAATCGGCGTCCGATTCCACGGCCGACTGCAGGGCATCAAAACCGGATTGCGGCGTGAACTCGCGCACCACTTGACCTTGGGCGCGCTCGATGTATTGCACCGAGTCGAAGCCCAGCATGAAGTTGAGGAACGCTTCCGGGTTATCCGTACCGAAGAGATCCATGTCGCCTTCCAGCTTCACGTTCTCGTGGCCGGCCGCCTTGGTGATGTAGGTCACTAACTCGCGGAGCGCGGTGAAGAGGGTGGCGTTGGTGATGGAAATGGCGTGCTCGTTGCTCACTTCGCCCGCTTTGTTCACGGTCCGCACGGTGAGTTCGGAACCGAGTTCACTTTCGCGGTACAGGCCATCAATCAGCGAATCAAATTCCGACTGCTCCAGCAACTGCGTGAGCATTTCAATTTCGTTCAGCTCTTCGCTCGGGTTGACCAGCGCGTAACGGGTGGCCCCTTGGTCGTCAAACTGGGCCATGTAGTTCACTTGCCCAATCTGCTCTTGAATGGCGGTCTGCGCGTATTCAACGGCAAAGTGGCTCAGTTGGCGGGCCATTGCCGGACGCGCGCCCGAAGCCGCGTTAAAGGGGAGTACGGCAAGTTTCATAGTACAGCGGGTCAGTGTACCGACCCCATGCGCTGTGGGGGGTACAACCCCAGCCGGATGGCCACTCCGATCGAAGTTCTTACCCCTGCTCAAATTGTCGCCGAACTGGATCGCACGATCGTGGGGCAACAAGCGGCCAAACGTGCGGTGGCGGTCGCCCTGCGCAACCGGTTCCGTCGCCAGCAGGTCCCGCGTGAGGATCGCGATGACATCCTGCCCAAGAACATCTTAATGATGGGGCCGACCGGGGTCGGGAAGACGGAAATCGCCCGCCGCCTAGCGCAGCTCGCACGGGCACCTTTTGTAAAGGTTGAAGCCACCAAATTTACCGAAGTCGGCTATGTGGGCCGCGACGTGGAATCCATGATCCGCGAACTGGTGGCGGCGGCTGTGCGCCTGGTAGAGCAGGAACAACGCGACGCGGTAACCCCCCAGGCCGAGCAAGAGAGTTGGGAGCGCATGGTGGACATGCTGCGCACCGCCCTGGAGCCGCCCTACGACCACTTTGCCTCCGCCGATGCACCGCAACCCGAGCACCCGCTGGCGGGCCAAGACCGCGAGCAGATCAAGCAAGATCTGCAAGCCGGCAAGTACGACGAAGTCCGCGTGAGCCTGGAAGTGGAAGAGGCGGGGAGTTCGTTCCTGCAGGTCTTCACCCCGCAGGGCATGGAAGAGATGGGCATTGATATGCCCGGAATGGGTGGCCCGTTCCAAGCACGCCGGGGCTGGCGCACCATGCCGGTGCCCGAAGCCTACGCCACGCTGCTGGACCAAGAAGTGAAGCGCCTGCTGGAGCGGGCCGGCATCCACCGCCTGGCCCTGGAGCGCACGGAACAAACCGGGATCATTTTCTTGGACGAAATTGACAAGGTGGCGATCAAGTCGGGTTCCGGCGGCGGGCCGGACGTGAGCCGAGAGGGCGTGCAACGCGACCTCCTGCCGATCATTGAAGGCTCGACGGTGCAAACCAAGTTCGGCCCGGTGCGCACCGACCACATCTTGTTCATCGCGGCGGGGGCATTCCATATGAGCAAGCCGAGCGACCTCATCCCCGAGTTGCAAGGCCGCTTGCCCATCCGCGTGGAGCTGGAAGCTCTGGGTGAAGACGACTTCCGCCGCATCCTAACCGAGCCGCGCAACAGCCTGACCGCGCAGTACGAGAAGCTGCTGGCGGTGGACGGGGTGAAGCTGACCTTTGCCGCCGAAGCGCTGGATGAAGTGGCGTTCTTGGCGCAGGAGGCCAACCAGAAGTTCGAGAACATCGGGGCGCGACGTCTGCACACGCTTTTGGAGCGCCTGCTAGAACCGGAACTTTACAACGCCCCAGACACCCTGCAAGGCACGATTGAGATCAGCGTGGACCTGGTGCGGGAGCGGCTTGGAAAACTCATCCGTGAGGCCAAAGACGGCCAAACCGTGGTGTAACATAAAGCTAGCGTGAACGCACCCTCGGACTCACCCCGGCTGGCACCCGTTTGGGTGCAGTGCCTGGTGCTGTTCCACTTGTTCGCGATTTTCATTTGGACGTGGCCACAGCCCAGCCCGAACCTGAACCGGGAACCCGTGACCATGGCCGACCGGATGCAACGGGCGCGCGACCAACTCCTGGCCGCCAATAACCGGTTTCGTTACGAATCCGACTTCCGCTATTACTTGCAGGTCACCGGGTTTTGGCAGTACTGGGACATGTTTGCGCCGAACCCTTCCAACACGGATTCGTGGCTGACCGCCGAGATTGAATATGCCGATGGCCAGGTAGTGCCGGTGGAATATCCGCGCATTAAGCACATGCCGATTCCGCAAAAGTATGTGAACGAGCGGTATCGCAAGTTCACCGAGCGGTTGCACCCGATTGACCAGAGTTACAAGTGGGCGCAGTTTGCGTACCGC
Organism: uncultured Chthonomonas sp.; assembly: GCA_964509165.1. GTDB lineage: Bacteria > Armatimonadota > Fimbriimonadia > Fimbriimonadales > Fimbriimonadaceae > JAHBTC01. The sequence continues at coordinate 10,781 of CAZDWU010000009.1, forward strand.
ATGGCATACCTAAACCCCCGGGCAGATGGTGCGGTGCCTACCAAGGTGCGTTTATTCAAGCACTTTAGGATTTACCCGAAGGCGTTCCAGAAGGAGCCCGTGGCCCAAGATGAGCAGTTCTTTGAGCTCATCGTCGACCCGCAGGTTTATCGCACTTGGGGGTCGAAATGACAACCAAGAAGGTCAGCGACCTCAAGAAGCTTCAGCACTGGATGTTTGGTTACGGGTCTCCCGAAACCATGGCCATCATTCGCATCCTGTTTGGCACTCTCATTTTCATCAACCTTTTGATGTTGATGAATGTGTTTGAGGCGTTCTTTACCGAGAAGGGTTTTGTCCCCGTGGCCTTTGCCGAGCGATGGGCCGAGGGGGTGCCGCGCATCAACGTCCTCGCCGGGGTAACGGACAGCCGCATCACCCTGGCGGTGTTTATCATCACTATGGTGGGCGCGGTTTGCACGGCCCTGGGCTTGTTCACGCGGGTCAGCGCGGCGGTGCTATGGCTTGGCTTGACCTCCATTCACCATCGCACTCCGGACCTCCTGCACAGCGGCGATACGCTCATGCGGGCGTTCGCCCTCTACATTTTGGTGGCTCCCAGTGGTGCGGTGTACTCGCTGGATTGGTTGCGGAAGTTCAAGCGCACCGGGGACGCCACCGTGCCCGAGTTCAGCCTCTGGCCGCAACGGCTTATGGCCATTCAGGTGGCCATTGTTTACTTCACCACCGCGTGGCATAAATGGGGCGGCAATACTTGGCGCGAAGGGACGGCCACTTGGTTCACCAGCCAACTGCATGAATTCGACCGATTCCCTGTGCCGGCGTTTATGGATCAGCAGCCCTTTGTGGCCATGCTCACCTACGGCACTTTGGTGGTGGAACTCATGCTGGCCACCACGGTTTTCTATAAACCCTTGCGCAAGATTTCGCTCTTGCTCGGCATTGGCCTTCACCTCGGGATTGAATACCGATTCAACATCCCCCTCTTTGCATTCTTAATGATTGGCAGCTACGCCTCGTTCTACGAGGGCTACGAGTGGCGGGCATGGGTGGATAAGTGGAAGGCCAAACGCCAATCCAAAGTGCAAAGCCAAGAGGAGGGCCATGAACCGGCGATTTCGACTTAAGGACTTGCTCCCTGCCAAGCGGGTGCCCCCGGTGGCACCGCTGGCCAAGGATTACTATGTCACGGTCATGGCGGCGCGCCAGCCGCTCCCCATCATGGCGGCCATTGCCGCCCCCAAGGGCGCCAATGAGGCCGTGCCCGGGTTCATCGTGCCGCTCTCCAGCGGGGCCGATAAATCCGACCTTGCCCGTCCCCTTGCCCGGGGCACTTACGGCATCGCCAGCCCAGACCAGAAAACCGTCCTCCGCCTGACCGTGGTCCCCACGGATGAGGTGGGATTCGACGCGGCCGCCGTGGCGCAGGACCGCATGGCCGACCGATTGGGCCAAGAGGATCGCGCGCGCCTCGCCGCCACGTGGACCCTGCTCCAGCTTCAATTCGAATCGTTCGACCCTGCGCTCTTCCCGGCCCTTAGCTTCTTCCTCCAGGTGGCGCAGCGCCTCACCGAGCTCACGGACGGCGTCCTTGCGGATCCGCTATCCCGGCGCTACCTCAGCGCCAGCGAAATCTATCACGCTCCGCCCCCCGGGCTATCGCTCAACATGCCGGATGTGATTGCCATCCACGTGCGCCCCGATGGCGACCGCTTTGCCTTGGCCACGGCGGGCATGTCGAAGGTAGGGCACCCCGAACTGGACCTCCCCGGCGTAGGGGCCGAGCACGTGGAACTCGGTGAGCTGTTCTTGCTGGGGCTAGCCCACGGGGTGTGGCGCGGGCAACCGCTCGAGCTCGGGGCGCTGGTGGGCGAAGCCGAAGGTCTTTTCCGGCTGATCCCCGGCGGGCGCGATGCCGCCTGGTGGGGCAAAACCGTCCCCTATGAACTCACGCCCGAGAACCACAGCTCCCCCGGCGGGGCCTTGGAATCTTGGCGCAACGCCGCCCAATCCTAAGCGGATCCACTCAGCGCTTGGGCAACGGCGTAAAGCTGGTGCCGCAGCCGCAGGTGCGCGCCGCGTTGGGGTTTTGGAATTCAAACGCGCCCCCCATCAGGTTGCCCGTGTAGGCCAGGGTCGAGCCGCGCAAGAACTCGGCGCTCTTGCCGTCGCACACCACGGTCAGCCCATCCAGTTCCAGCTCAAGGTCAATGGGGAGCCGCTTGGTGTCGGGGCGCATCACATATTCCATGCCGGTGCAGCCACCGCCCTTCACCCCAATGCGCAGGAATGCGCCGGGCTCGGCCTTGCGGGCCAGATAGAGTCTCGCCTGGGCAATGGCCTCCGGCGTCAGTTGCACCGGGAAGTCGCTCATGATCCTTCAGACGCGGAGGCGGCCGTCTCCCGTCGCGGGGGTAGGCCCTGCATCACCGCATTCGGCGAATCCACCTTGCCGTCCAGCAAATCCTGCAAAGTGATCATGGCAATCACGCGGTCCACCGCGTTTTGCACCGTGCCCCACAAGGGCCGGAGCGTGCAGTCGGTTTCGTGCACACAGGATTCACCCAAACCCGCGTGGCGGAGGCAGAAACCACTGTCATAGAGCCGGCCGCCCAGGGCTTCCAGCACGTCGCGCACCAAGATGGCCTGCGGCGGGCGCGCCATTCGGTAGCCACCCTGCTGACCGCGCACGCTCTTCACAAAGCCATGCTTGCGGAGGATGGAAAGCAGCTTCGCCACGTGCGAACCGCTCAGCCCTTCCCGTTCGCTGATTTGCAGGATGGTCAGGAACCCCTCTTCGCCCTCCCGGGCGATGGAAATCAGACATCGGAGACCAAACTCTTCTTGCGCGCTGAACTTCATAGCAATCCCAAATCCAAACGGATATGTTCGGGGATCCGGTCCACACTAAAGGGCGGATCCCATACCAATTCCACATGGGCGGTCGTCACACCCGGCACCTGGGCGGCGGCTTGTTCCACCTCCCCGGGCAGGGTGCCCGCCACCGGGCATGCCGGGCTGGTGAGGGTCATCAAGATCATCACCTCGGCCCGCGGCGAAACGTCAATACCGTAGATCAACCCCAAGTCGTAGACGTTCACCGGGATTTCCGGGTCGTAGACCGTGCGAATCGCCTCGATCACTTCCCCTTCCAGCAGGCTGCGCTGGATCGCGTTGAGGTTCGGCTCTCCAGTGGCCTGGGGGGGTTGAATCGGTTCCGGCATGATCGTGAATTAGGCGTTGGTCGGATTGAGTCGCTCGAACAAGCGCTGCTCCAGGCGCAAGCGCACCTCTTCCATCGAGATCAACTCCAGCACCTCGGCGGCAAAGGCGTAGACCAGCAGGCTCTGGGCCAGTGCCTTCGGCACGCCGCGCTGACGCATGTAGAACAGCGGCAGATCTTCCAGCTGCCCCACCGTCGCCCCGTGCGTGCACTTCACATCGTCCGCAAAGATTTCGAGTTGCGGCTTGCTGTTGATGGTCGCGGTCGGGCTCAGCAGGATCGCTTGGTTGGTCTGCTTGGCGTCGGTCTTCTGCGCGTGCGGGTGCACGTAGATCTGGCCGTTGAAGACCACGGTCGCGCGGTCGCCAATCACTTGCTTGTAGATCTCAAACGAGTTGCAGTTCGGCAGGGCGTGGTCCAGGCGCGTGTGGTTGTCCAAAATCTGTTCACCCAGGCCGACCACCACACCGTCGAGGCGGGTGGTGCACCATTCGCCTTGCAGGTCAATGCCCTGGTCGGTGCGACCAATCGCCGCCCCGAAAGCCACGTTGTAGCTTCGGTACTCGCTGTTACCGGCCTGGCGGGTTTCCCACAGGGCCAAGTGGATGTTGCTGGTGGCTTCATCCTGCACGCGGACGTGCTCGATGTTAGCTCGGGAGCCGATCACCACTTCGCTCACCGGCAGCGTCATCGCCGTCGTGGCTCCATCGGTGATGTAGGTTTCGACAATCCGGGCGATCGCACCGTCTTCGGCCACGATCAGCAGGCGCGGCGCAAACACTTCGTCTTGGCCACTGGTGACGTGCACAATCTCGATCACCGATTCAATCACGGCTTGCGACTTGATGTGCAAGAAGAGACCGTCTTGGAACAGGGCCGTAGCGAGGGCAGCCATGGTGTGCTCCTCGATTCGGGCGATCTGCCCCAGGTGCTCGCGCACCAGGTCAGGGTGCTCCGTCCAGGCGTCGCGAAGGCTCATCGCCGTCAGGCCCGGCAGGCGCGGCACGTCGCTCAGGTTGCGGTCAAAGCGACCGTTTACCAGGACAATGCGCACGGCCCCTTCGGTGTACTGCGGCAGGTCGAAATCAAACACGGCCGGGCCGGCTTCCCCGGCTTGCCAGGTGCGCTCGGCCACGCTGCGGAGCGGGGTGTACTTCCAGGCTTCCGTGCGCGGGGTCGGAATGCCGTGCTCGGCATGAATGCGCATGCCGCGCTGGCGCAGGGCTTGCACCCATTCCGGTCCGTCGGTCGCGCGGCGTTCCACGGCCGCCATCAGGGCCGCTTGTTCGGTGTTGTAGCGGGTGTCCAGCGCGCTCATACTTGGCCTGCCAGTTCTTGCTCAATCCACTGGTAGCCCTTCTCTTCCAGCTCCAGGGCAAGTTCGCGACCGCCCGACTTCACCAGTCGGCCTTCCACCATCACGTGGACATAATCCGGCACGATGTAGTTGAGCAGGCGCTGATAGTGGGTCACCACGATGAAGGCGCGATCCGGGCTGCGGAGCGCGTTGACCCCGTTGGCCACGGTTTGCAGGGCGTCAATGTCGAGACCGGAGTCCGTTTCGTCCAGCACGCAGAGCTTGGGCTCCAGCACGGCCATTTGGAAAATCTCGTTGCGCTTCTTTTCACCGCCCGAGAAGCCTTCGTTCACGCTACGGTTCAGCAGTTCGTCCTTCAGGCCGAGCAGCTTGATCTTCTCGCGGATGTACTTCATGAAGGACATCGAATCCAGTTCCTCTTCGCCGCGCGCCTTGCGGATGGCGTTGAGGGCACTGCGCAGGAAGTAGACGTTGCTCACGCCCGGAATCTCAACCGGATACTGGAACGCCAAGAAGACGCCCGCGTGGGCGCGATCTTCCGGCTCCATCTCCAGCAAGTCCTCACCCTCCAGCGAGATCGAACCATCGGTGACTTCATAGTCCTCGCGGCCAGCCAACACATTGGCCAAGGTGCTCTTGCCGCTCCCGTTGGGGCCCATGATGGCGTGAACTTCGCCGGGGCGTACGGTGAGGTTCAGTCCCCGGAGAATCTCCTTTTCTTCAACTCGGGCGTGGAGGTTTTGGATCTCAAGCATTGTTCGTCCTAGTCTACGTTCTCGGATTTGGCCTGGCACCAGGATTCGGGACGGAATATGGAAATTATTGTGAAGTTTGGGCCTATGGTCGAAGTTTGGGTGCCGTCGGTTCTGTGGCTTGTTGCGCTTCGCCGAGCGCGGACAAGGGGGCCCCGGTCGGCCTGAAATCCAGGGGTACGCTCCCCCACTGACATGCCCAGCCGCATTGAAATGGTGGGTGGCCGACTGCAGGTCCCCAACGAACCCATCATCCCGTTTATTGAAGGTGACGGAACCGGTCCCGACATTTGGGCCGCTTCGGTTCGCGTCCTTGACGCCGCCGTGGCCAAAGCCTACGGCACCGAGCGCAAGATCCATTGGCACGAAGTGCTGGCGGGCGAGAAAGCCTTCAACCAAACCGGCAACTGGCTGCCGGACGAGACGCTGGACGCGTTCCGATCGCATTTGGTTGGCATCAAGGGCCCCCTGACGACGCCGGTGGGCGGCGGCATCCGCAGCCTCAACGTGGCCCTGCGCCAAGAGCTGGACCTCTTTGTGTGCCTGCGGCCCGTGCGCTGGTTCCAAGGCGTGCCCAGCCCGGTGAAGGAGCCGAACAAGGTGGACATGGTGATCTTCCGCGAGAACACGGAAGACATTTACGCCGGCATCGAATACGCCGGCGGCACGGAAGAGAGCCAGAAGGTGCTGGACTTCCTGGCCGCGACCTTCCCCAAGCAGTTCGGCAAGATTCGCTTTGGCACCGCCGACAAGAACGCGGCCTGGAATGAAGCTCTGCAAACCATCGGCGCGCCCTCGCGCGATCTCCCGGTGATGGTCGGCCTCGGCATCAAGCCGGTGAGCTACCTGGGCACCGAGCGCCTGGTCCACTCCGCCATCAGCCACGCCATTGCCGAAGGCCGCAAGAGCGTGACCCTGGTGCACAAGGGCAACATCATGAAGTTCACGGAAGGCGCCTTTGCCGACTGGGGTTACCAAGTGGCGCGAGACTTCTTTGGTGCGGAGCCCCTGGATGGTGGCCCGTGGCACGTGATTCCGGAAGGCAAGCCGGGCGCGGGCTTGGTGATTAAGGATGTCATCGCCGACGCCTTCTTGCAGCAGATTCTGCTCCGCCCCGCCGAGTACGACGTGGTGGCCACGCTCAACCTCAATGGCGACTACATCAGCGACGCCCTCGCTGCCCAAGTGGGTGGCATCGGCATTGCTCCGGGCGCGAACATCAACTACGTCACTGGCCACGCGATCTTCGAAGCCACCCACGGCACCGCGCCCAAGTACGCGGGCCTGGACAAGGTGAACCCGAGCAGCGTGATTCTGAGCGGCGAAATGATGCTCCGGTACATGGGCTGGACGGAAGCCGCCGACCTCATCATCCGCGCGATGGAAGGCGCCATTGGCAGCAAGCAGGTCACTTACGACTTTGCCCGCCTGATGGACGGCGCCACAGAAGTTAGCTGCAGTGGGTTTGGTGACAACCTCATTGCCCACATGAACTGAGCGCCCTTACGGTTAGCTCATCGAAAAGGCGGTGCCCAGAGGTGCCGCCTTTTTTCTTGCATGGCCATCGGGCACGGGCCTTTTTGCAAGTCTCTTGCAATTGCGCTTTCTGTCCGATATCATTAGTGCATGAATCCCAAACGAGGCGTGGTGGCTTTGCCCGTGATGACGGCCGTGCTGGGGCACATCCCGTGTTGCGGGCCGGTGCTCTTGGCGACTCTCACTGCCGGTACCTCTGGCCTCAGTTGGTTGCATCATCTCGAACCGTATCAGCCCTGGCTGGTAGGCCTGAGTTGGTTGCAAGTGGCCGTCCTTTTCGGGTGGGCCAAGTGGGGGCCGCGCCGCCACTGCTGCAGCGAGCATGAATGCCAAGACAGCCGCAACCAATATCGCACGGCTTGGATCACGCTGGCGCTGGTGTGCGCGCTCACCATCGTCGGGCTGATGTTGCCCCGGCACACGCACACCCTGCTGACCGCGGGCTAGTTCGTGGCGATTTCGTGCCGATAGGGCAAAGAAGGCATTGCCCCGGAGCGCGTGACGCTCAGGCTTGCCACGCGCACGGCAAACGCGATCGCATTCGGGAATTCGTGCCCCTGATCGAGGGACACCGCCAGCGCCGCGCAGAAGCTATCCCCCGCCGCGACCGTATCCACCGCATCCACTTTCGGGGCGGACGCGAAGAACTCCTCCCCCGCGCGGTTTTGCCAGTAGGCACCCAGGTCGCCCATCGTGATGACGACATGTTGCGGCCCCCGGGCCAAGAGCCGCCGCGCCGCTTCCCGTGCCTCTTCTAGATTCCGCACGGGGGCGTGCACGTAGAATTCGGCTTCCGTTTGGTTCGGGACGAAGAGCCAGGTACGCGCCCAAATCTCCTCAGCAATCGGGGCGGCGGGGGCCGGGTTGAGGCATAGTCGCCCGCGCTGGGCGGCCGCAAGGGTGGCCTCGGCGGGGATCTCCAGCTGGCTCAAAACCAAATTCTCATTGGCGGCCGACATATGGGTGGTTACGTCGGTTTCGGTGACGCAGCGGTTGGCCCCCAGATCAATGCAAATGGTGTTTTGCCCCGAGGCCTCCACGTAAATGCCCGCCGTGGCCGTGCTGACCCCCGGCACCACGCGAACTCCGTCGGCGTTGATGCTGTCTTGCCGCAGGATGTCCAGAATCACCTGTCCGAACTCATCGTCGCCCACGCACCCAATGGCGGTGACTTCAGCCCCCAGTCGCGCGGCCTGCACGGCTTGATTCGCGCCCTTGCCCCCGGGAAATCGTTGGAATTTAGCCTCGGCGATGGATTGCCCCGGACGAGGGAAGGCTGGAATGCGCCACACCAGGTCCATGGCACAGCTGACGAGCACCGTCAAGGGCATGCCAGGGTTCTACCCGGAGCGTAAGGAGGAAATGCGCAAGCGGATTGGAGCGGGAGACGAGATTCGAACTCGCGACCCTCTCGTTGGCAACGAGATGCTCTACCACTGAGCTACTCCCGCGTCGCGCCTTAGTGTTGTACCGCACTCGTTCCCTGGTGTCAAGCGGTGTAGGCCAACCGAACAGGACCGAGGGCCAAGAGGGGTAACGTCAGGGGGCGGTGATTGACGAACAAAAGCGCGCACAACTGGTCGAATGGGTCTACGAAGCCGGCCGACTTGCCCTTTCGTTTCGCACCGCGCTGGGCGTTCAATCCAAAGCCGACGGCAGCCTGGTGACGGCCGCCGACCGCGCCGTGGAGGCGTACCTCCGACCCCTATTGCTCGAGCTGCAGCCCGGGGTGGTATGGGGCGAAGAGCAAGGCTTTGCTGGGGACGAGGATGAACCACTCTGGCTGATTGACCCCATAGATGGCACCAGCAACTTCGCCTTTGGCCAGCCCCTGTGGGGCGTGAGTGTGGGTCTGCGCATGGGCGGCAAACTGGTTTTGGGTTCGGTGTATCTGCCCGAACTGGACGAAATGTACGCCGCGCATCTGGGCGGCGGGGCCACTTGCAACGGCGGCCCTTTGCCGATGCTGGATGCCTCTCCCACGCAGCCTTCGGACCTTATTGGGTACGGGGATGTGGACACCTACCACGCTTTCCGTAAGGTTTATCCTGGCAAAATGCGACACAACGGCGCGTTTGTGATCGAAGCCATGTTTATGGCCTCCGGACGCTTACGGGCGATGACCTCGAGCCGAGCGTGCCTCTACGATGCCGCCGCTTCCTTTGTAATTCTCACCGAACTCGGGGCCAAATACTGGACCCTCGACGGACAGGAGTTCGATCCGGCCACCAGCCCAGTCCCTGGCCTGATGCCGCCGCTGATCGCTTCAGCTCCGGGCGTGTTCGACCTCAGCCGCCTCGGCGAGATACTTCCGAATCTCAGCGGCGCTTAAGTTGTCCGCCGCGTCGCGGCTGCGATGGGCATGCACCACTTCACCCTTCGTATTGAGGATGAACGTGCCGGGCAGTTGCCAAGGGTTACCCACGGGGCGGCCCACGCCATTCCCCTTGCCCACCGCTTGCACGCCGCGCATGAACACTCGCGGGTTAAACACCTCGCCAATCGAAGCACGTTTCAGCCCGAAAAGTGCATACAGCCGCGCCTCGGGGTCGCAGATGAAAGGGTGGGTGACCTGCATCTTTCGCTGAAAGGCTTCGCTCTCCACTCGGTCGGCCATGCTGACAAACGCGAGATTGAGCTCGGTTTCGCCGCGCAAATCGTTCACGTGCTCTCGGCAGAAGGTGCAACCAAAGTGCCGCAAAAACACTAAGGCCAGCGGGCGCTCCTCGTACAGCGAGCGAAGCAACACGCGATCGCCACTCGAGAGCAGCACATCAACTTCCGGGGCGGTCATCCCTTTTCCTTACGCGAAAAGGTCGTCGTCCGTCTCGCTCTTGGCCTCATCGCCCCGCTTCAACCGCCGGGCGCGGTCGGTCAGCTGCCGCAAAGCCTCGGTGTCCCATTCGGGTTCCACCATCTGGTCCCGCAGCCGGCGAGCCTCCGCCCGTTCGCGCAGCCGGTCCATGGCCCCTTCGATCTCCTTTTCCTGAGCTTCGGGGTCAAGGAGGGAGGCTTTATCCGCGTGCCACGCCAAGAACGACTTGAAATCTTCATCATCCAGCGTGTGGATCCATACGCTGAGGGGCTCCTGGGGGGCGCGGTCCGGGGCCATGCGCAGATACGCCGCCCGGAACTTTTCCGCCATCGGCGTCTCCCAGAGACTGGCTTCTCGCAAGGCCGTGTCGGCCTGGGGCACCAGGTGAGATTCGGTCAGCGCGCTCAGAATGCGGATCTCAGCCGCATGCAACTCGGTGAACATCCGGCGTCCCCGGGGGGCCTTAGGGGCCTCGCGGCGTCGGGACCGAGCTGCGGGGGCTGGCCGGTGACTGGTCACCATCTCGCGGAGGGCCGTGCGCTTCGCGAGCGCATCCTTCACCCCGGGGAACCGGGGCGCATACTTTTCAATCCAGGTCTCGCTCTGGAGCGGGTCGGCGTTCTTGGCGATCAGTTCGGCGAGTTCTTGCCAGAACTCACGGCTTTCCGGGCTCTTGCGCCGTTCAAGCAGCCAGAGCCGGAACTCCAATGCGCTCTTCCCTTCCGCCACGCGGGATTTCAGGCCGTCGGCTCCTTCGCGGCGGAGGATCGTATCCGGGTCGTCCCCACTCGGAAGCGTGATAATGCGCGGGGCTAGCCCCGCCGGCACCAGCATCTCCATCGCCCGTTCGGCGGCCTTCAGACCGGCCTCGTCTCCATCCAGGAGAACGTTCACTTGGTTGGTCCACCGCGACAGCAGCCGCACTTGGTCTTCCGTTAGGCTGGTGCCCAGCGGGGCTACGGCGGTGGTGAGCCCCGCCCGGTGGCACGCCACCACGTCGAAATAGCCTTCCACCAGTACGGCCGGTTCGCCCTTGCTCATCGGCTCCTTGGCCCGGTGCAGGCCGTACAGCAGACGCCCCTTTTGGAAAACCGGATTCTCCGCCGAGTTGATGTACTTGGGTTGGCCCTCGCCCAGAATGCGCCCGCCAAATCCCACCAACCGGCTACGTTCATCCCGGATCGCGACCATCAGGCGCCCCCGAAAGCGGTCGAAGAACGAACCCCCGGCATCTTTATCCACCAGCGAGAGCGACTGAGCCAAGGCCAGGGATAGCCCTTCCTTCTTGATGCGCTGAGCGAGGGCATCCCCCAGTGAGGGCGCATAGCCCAGCTCCCAGTAGTTGCGGATTTGCCGGTCGAAGCCGCGTTCCTCGCAATACTCCAGAGCGCGACTGGCCTTGTCCAGTTGCTCTCGGTAGAACTTGAGCGCCAGGGCCATCAGCGCATCCTCGGCTTCGCGCTGGCTAGGCGTGGTGCGTTCGGCCCCTTTGGTGAGCTTGATCCCCGCCATGGCGGCGAGTTCGTGCATGGCCTCGGTGAAGGTGAGGCGCTGGGTTTCCATCACCCAGTTAAAGATGTCGCCCTGCGCCCCGCAGGCCCAGCAGCGATATCGCCCGAGCTCTCGATTGACTTGGAAACTCGGGTTCTTATCATCATGAAAGGGGCAGAGACCCTTCCAGGTCTTGCCCCTTTGCGAGAGTGTTACCTTCTGTCCGACGAGATCGACAATATCGATACGCTGGCGTATGCGGTCGAGGTCGTCGGACAAGGTTACGAGTTCAGCTTATTGTGCGGCGGCGGCCACCACGATACCGGTCACCACGTGGGTGCCGTTCGGGCGGAGTCGCTGCATGCGGAAGGCCACGCGGTCGTTCGCCAAGAAGCGGACAATCACCGTGTCACCGATCAGTTCGTAGGAATCCGGCTCGATGTAGGCCTTGATGACCGACGAGAACGAAGAACCGAAGCTGATGGCTCGGCGCGTCTTCGGTCGGCTGTCGTTCATGCCCACGGCTTCGATCTGGACGACGCGGCTGAAGCGGTCGAACACGAAGGCATAGCGGCTGGAACCACGCTTGTACACCCAGCGCACGATTTGCGTGCCCGAGCCACCGCCGGCGGCACCGCCGCCACCCGGAGCGCCCGTTCCGCCGGGACCACCGGCACCCGGCCGACCACCGGCTCCGCCGCTGCGAGCTTCTTGCTCACTCGCGCCGTCGCCCGGCCGCACTTGGCGCCAAAACTCACCTTGGTTGCCGAACGGGTTGCCGTACAGGCCACCCACGCCGGGTCGGTTTTCTTCCACGGCCGTCACAGCACCGGCACCGCTCGAACTCGTGGCACCGCCACCAGCCGCACCCGTAGCCCCGGTACCCGGACCGCCACCGGCCCCGTTTCCTTGACCGATCGTAAGACCCTGAATTTCATCCGGCGAACCGTAAAGGTTCACGACCTTAAGAGCCGTATCGTAAAGAGCCACGCCCACGAGGCTCGACTCGGCCGTGCCACGTCGAGCTTGCGGGCTCGACTGGGCGAGGGCCGTTACGGCCATTCCACTCGCAAGGACAACCCCAAGGGTCACTCGCATCATCGTTTTCAATCCTGTCGCACGCATGTTGGCTTCGACTCCCGATCTACCCTGGATGTTACACCAGGGCCTTTCGGCTTGTCGAGGGTATACCCGAAGTCAATCCGCGTCGTCACCGGCGTAAGGAGAAATAAATTGCCATGGCTGATAATCTCACAATGACTGCCGATCGGTTTGATACCGAAGTTCTCGCCTCTGATGTCCCGGTGCTCGTGGACTTTTGGGCTCCCTGGTGCGGCCCCTGCCGCATGATTGCGGGTTCGGTCGCCGAAGTCGCCACGGAGCTGGAAGGCCGCGCGAAGGTCTTTAAGGTCGACGTGGACGACAACGGCGAAATCGCCAGCCGCTACGGCATCATGAGCATCCCGGCCCTCGTCGTCTTTAAGGGCGGCGAAGAAGTGGATCGCATGGTCGGCATGGGTCCGAAGGAAGCCATTAAGAACCTCGTCGAAAAATTCATCTGAGCCTCGCCGCTCACCGACCAAACCACGGGAGTCCCCTCATCCGGGGCTCCCGTTTGTCATCATAGGCATGCGATGAGCAACGCGACAACCCCGAATGTGGTTCGGGCGGGCTGGATTATGACGGCCAGCTTGTTGCTCAGCCGAGTTCTCGGCCTCATCCGCGAAGCCGTCATCTCGGGCCGCTTTGGCATGGGCGCGGAGACCGACGCCTACGTCCTTTCCTTCCAAATCCCCGACATCATTTTCTTTCTGATCGCCGGTGGCGCCCTGAGCGCGGCATTCATCCCGGTGTTCAGCGAGTACTTCCACACCAACCGTGAGGAAGACGCCTGGCGGGTGTTCAACAGCCTTTTCGGCATCATGAGCGCGGCCCTGCTGGTCGTTATCACCCTTGCATGGATCTTCGCCGAGCCCTTGACCTACGTGGTGGCCATGGAAGCCACCGCCAACCGGGAAATGGTTGCTTACCTCAGCCGCATAGTGCTGCCGGCGCAATACGCCTTCTTTATTGGCGGCCTCATGTTCGGCACGCTGTACGCACGCCAGGTGTTTTCAGTCCCCGGCCTCGGCCCGAACATCTATAACGTCGGCATCATTTTTGGTGCGCTGGTGCTGGCCAACTTCACCGCGCCTAGCATCGCCGGCCTCTCGTGGGGGGCTCTGGCGGGGGCGTTCATCGGCAATATCTTTGTGCCCCTGTGGGTGTTGCGCCGCATGGGGGTGCCGTTCCGTCCCTGCCTCGATTTCAAGCACGAGGGCGTGCGCAAGGTGTTCCGGCTGATGGCCCCGGTGGTGCTCGGGCTTTCTCTCCCCGGGGTGTTTGCCCTGCTGATCCAGAACTTCGGCACGCTTTATAAGAGCGATGGCATCAACACCGCCATTAAGTACGGCAACACGCTGATGCAGGTGCCGCTCGGCATCTTCGGGCAGAGCCTCGCCATTGCTGCCTTCCCGGCCCTAGCCCAGTTCCTAGCCCAGAAGCGGCAAGACCTGTTTGATGATCAACTGGCCAAATCGCTGCGGCTGGCGATTTTCCTCTCGGTGCCGTTCGCCGGCCTGTTTCTGGCCATGCCGCACGAAATCATCCGGTCGCTCTTTGAGCACGGCAACTGGAAGCCCGAGAACACCGATCTCACCGCCACCGGCCTGCGCATGTTTGCGATTGGCATCCCGGCCTGGTGCATGCAGCCGATTATCATGCGCGGGTTCTATGCCGCGCAGCGCTCGGTCACGCCCATCATCTACGGCACCATCGCCACGGCGGCCTTTGGCACGGGCGGCTACCTGGTGGCCCGCCGGGGCGGCAGCTACGACAATCTGGTGCTGGCAGGCAGCCTCGCGGCGGTGCTTTTGGCCATCCTGCTCATCGGCGGGGCCAAGAAGATCGCGCCCAGCATGGACATCAAGGGCATCCTGAAGGTGCAGGCGCAAACGCTGGTGGCCATGGCCATCCCGGCGGCGGCCCTGGCGGCGCTGATTTGGCAGTTCCCTGACCTCACCACCTCCGGGGGCAAGCTGGGGGTGCTGGCGAGCACCGGATTCCTGGCCCTGCTCTACGCCTGGGCGTACTACTTCATCTGTAAGGCGTTCGGGCTCAAGGAAACGGAATACGTCTCGCGGGGCCTCAATCGCCGCTTGCAAAAGGGCAAGCCGGAAGCCGCCGGACCCGAAGAAGGCTCCTAAGTTCCGGCATACTCTAGGCCATGGACAACGTGGTCATCCTCAGTGGCGTTCGCACCCCCATCGGTGCCTTTCAAGGGGCTCTTGGTAGCCTCACGGCTCCCCAGTTGGGCGCCACGGCCATCCAGGGCGCTCTTGCCGCCGCCGGCGTGGATGCGGGCCAGGTGGACGAAGTTTTGATGGGCAATGTGCTCTCGGCCGCCATCGGCCAGGCCCCCGCCCGTCAGGCCGCCCTCGGCGCCGGTCTGCCCCAATCCGTGCCCTGCACCACGATCAACAAGGTGTGCGGCAGCGGCATGAAGGCCGTGATGATGGCCGCGCAAGCCATCGCCCTGGGTGACGCCCAAGTGGTGGTGGCCGGCGGCATGGAAAGCATGACCAACGCCCCCTACGCCCTGCCCCAGGCCCGCGCCGGCTACCGCATGGGCAACGGGAACCTGGTGGACCTCATGATCCACGACGGCCTGTGGGACCCCTACAAGAACGTCCACATGGGCACCTGCGGCGACGCCTGCGCCAGCGAATTTTCTTTCTCGCGAGAAGAGCTGGACGCCTACAGTGCCGAGAGCTACCGCCGCGCCCTGGCCGCCCAAACTGGGGGCCAGTTCAAGGATGAAATCGTGCCGGTGGCGGTGCCCCAGCGCAAGGGTGACCCGGTGATGGTGGACACCGACGAAGAACCGGGCCGCGGCAACCCCGCCAAGCTTCCTGAGCTTCGCCCCGCCTTTAGCAAGGAAGGCGTGACCACCGCCGGCAACGCCAGCAGCATCAATGACGGTGCCGCCGCCATGGTCCTTGCCAGCGAAGCCTGGGCCCAAGCCAACGGCAAGACGGCCATCGGCCGCGTGGTGGGTTATGTCCAGCACGCCCAGGCCCCGGAGTGGTTCACCACCGCCCCCGCCGCCGCAATCCAGAAGCTCCTGGACAAGCACGGCCTGACCGTCGCCGACGTGGACCTGTTTGAAGTGAACGAAGCCTTTGCCGTGGTGGCGATGTACGCTGCCCGCGAAGTGGGCATCCCGCACGACAAGCTGAACGTGAACGGAGGCGCGGTCTCCATCGGTCACCCCATCGGGATGACGGGAGCCCGTCTGGTGCTCACCGCCCTGCACGAACTGCGCCGCCGTGGGGGTCGCTACGCGATTGCCACGCCCTGTATTGGGGGCGGAGAAGCGACGGCGGTGCTGATCGAGGCGTTGTAACGTCCCGATCATACAGTTAGATGCGGATTCTCTTTGCCAGCGCCGAAGTGGCGCCCTTTGCCAAGGTAGGGGGCCTGGCCGATGTGGCCGGTTCCCTGCCTCTCGCGCTCCAGGCCCGAGGCCACGAAGTCAAGGTCGTGATGCCCGCCTACCAGATGATCCTGGACCGGTGGTCGCCCCAGCGGAGCATTGATTTCGAAGTCCGTATGAACCCGTACTGGACGGCGCGCGCCACCCTCCACGAAGTCCACGCCGAGGGGCTGACCTTGTGGCTGATTGAGGGATGCGGGTTTTTCTCGGGCATCAGTCGGAGCGAAGAGGTCTACACCCCGGGACGCGACGCCTACCTGTTCTTTGCCCAGGCGGCGCTGGAAGCCTGCCTGGCCACTGAGTGGACCCCCGACATCGTGCACGCCCACGACTGGCACATGGGCTTCTTGCCCGTGCTGATGCGCGAGACGCGCGGCGGGCGCTGGGAAGGTGTGGCCAGCTGCATCACCATCCACAACTTGGCGTACCAAGGGGAGTTTGGGCCGGATACGTTGGAAGTGGCGGGGCTACCCAAGTCGCTCTACAACATGCACGCTTTGGAGACCTACGGGGCCGTAAACTTCCTTAAATCTGGTTGCGTTTACGCGGACCAGGTCAATACGGTGAGCCCGAACTATGCCCAAGAAATCCAGACCGGCGAGTACGGCTGCCGCCTGGATGGCCTGATGGGTTATCTCTACGACCAAGGCCGCCTGCGCGGGATTCTGAACGGCATCAACGTCCATCACCACAACCCGGCCACCGACCCCGATCTGCCGGTCAACTTCTCGGTGGATGACCTCAGTGGAAAGGCGGCCAGCCGCACGCAACTGATGGAAGAGTTGGGCCTTGACCCCGACACCAATGCGCCCTTGCTGGGCGTGGTGAGCCGCTTGAGCAACCAGAAAGGCTTCGACCTTATGATTGGGGCGGCTGACCGCATCCTGGGCAGGGGGGCGCGCTGGATTGTGCTGGGCACGGGTGACCCGTGGTCCGCCGGTGAGCTCCGCCGACTCGAATCTCAATATCCCGGCCGCGTGAGATTTGTAGAGGCTTTTGACGTTTCTCTTGCCCAAAGAATCTACGGCGGGTGCGATATCTTCTTGATGCCCAGCGCCTTCGAGCCCTGCGGCCTGGGCCAGATGTTTGCCATGCGCTACGGCACGGTGCCGGTGGTCCGCCAAACCGGCGGCCTGGCCGACACGGTGAAGGAGGGCGAAACGGGCTTCGTCTTCACCGAGCGCACAGCGGAAGAATTCGGAGACGCCACCGCCCGGGCAATTGCCGCCTTCCGTGACCCCGACACTTGGAAAAAGCTGGTGCACACCTGCATGACGCAGGACTTCTCCTGGTCGTCCAGCGCCCAAGCCTACGAAGCGATGTATGCGGACGCCGTGGCGCACCGTTCAAACGCGCGTACGGAGCACCCGGCGAGCGTGACGTCGTAAGCCGTCGTAGCCCGCACGGCGCACCGGCGATCCGGCGGTGAGAGTGTCCCAGGCTTCCGGGGTGAGGTTCGCAAGCTCCTCCACCGGAGGCCAGGTGCGGGCCCGGAAGTCTTCCATCGTCAGCACCGGGGCGCGCCCGGGCTGGCTGGGGCGCACAGTGTTGAAGGGGCACACTTCCTGGCACACATCGCAGCCGAACACCCATTCATCTAACTTGGCCTCCCGGTCGGGGTCAATCTCCCCTCGGTACTCAATGGTGAGATAGCTAATGCATTCGCGGGCATCCACTTGCCAGCGCCCGTTCTGATGCACAATGGCCCCGGTGGGGCACGCCTCGATGCAGGCGCGGCACGTGCCACAGCCCCCCTGGGCGGGGGCATCGGGGGCCAACTTTCGCGTGCTGAGCAGCAGGCCAATGACGAACCAACTCCCCGCGTGGGTGTTGATGAGCATTGTGTTCTTGCCGTACCACCCCAGGCCCGCGCGGTGGGCGTACTCCCGCTCCAGCACGGGGGCGCTGTCCACGCAGATCCGCCCCTGCCCTTCTTCCGCGTGCAGCCAGCGGTCCAGCGTGCGCAGGCGGCCGCGCAGCACCTTGTGGTAATCGCGCCCCAGAGCGTAGCGAGCGATCTTCGGTTGATCCGCCGGGAGTTCCTCGGGTTGCCGATAAAACGCCCCCACCGCCACCACGCTCTGCACGCCGGGGAGCAAGGTGTTCAGGTCGGCTCTCAGTTCATGGGATCGGGCCATGTAGCTCATCGTGCCGTGGTGGCCGTCCGCCACCCACTGCCGGTACGCCTCGTAGCTCAGCGGGGGGGCGGCATCGGTGATCCCCACCAGCCCGAACCCCAGCTCGCGGGCCTTGGCCTTCAGTTGGCTTTCGAGTGACTCCATAGCGTTTGCCACTCCGCTTCGGTGAGTTGGTGCGGGCGGATGGAGGCGGCCAGGCCCGCCGATTCGATGAGCGCCGCGCCGCCGCGTTCTCTTAAGTTATTGGCGAGCGTCTTGCGCGGCTGACGAAATCCGGCATGAACGAACTCCGCCCACCCCGCCGGCAACGCTGCCCGGGGCGTGAACTCCAGCACCGCGCTTTGCACCTTCGGGGGCGGCGCAAAGGCCCCCGGCGGCACGGTTTGCTGCCACTTCACGGCGAATTGAGCTTGCATCACCACCGAGAGCGCGCCGCGCTTCGCATCGCCCGCCGGGGCGATGATCCGATCGGCCACCTCCTTCTGCATCATCAGCACCAGGCGCTCTACCCGCCCGGCCTGGGCCGAGAAAGCGGCAAGTAGCGGCCCGGTGATGTTGTACGGCATGTTGCTGACGATGGCGCGAGGGGCAGGAAGAGCCTCCAGATGCGTGGCCAGGTCGGCCTGCAAGGCATCTTGGTAGATCACCTCGACATCGGGGCAATAGTGCGCCAAGAGGTCTCGCCAGCGTTCATCAAGCTCGATGGCCAAAACAGGGTGGGCGAGGCTCAGAGGGAGGGTGATGGCACCGGGGCCGGGACCAACTTCAAGAATGCCCGCCATGTCCGCCACGCTCTCGGTGATGCGGCGGACGGCTCCTTCCGAGACCAGGAAGTGCTGACCCAAGGCTTTGTCGGCTCGGATGCCGAACCGACGAAGCCGCTCAGAAACAGGTGCGATTACCGCGAGATCCGTTCCTTGAAGACGTGAATCCGAACGTTTCGACGTCCCCAAATGCGGGCGGTTCGATTCGTCGTGACGCACACGTCGATCTTATTCCCTTTGATGGCGCCGCCGGTATCGCAGGCTAGGGCCAGGCCGTAACCTTCGACAAACACCAATGTGTTCAGCGGGATCACGCGCGGGTCCACCGCAATCACGCCGAACTCGGCGCGGCGGCCGGTGGCCGTGCGGAACGTGGCGCGGCTCCCCAGGCCGGCATCGGGGGTGTAGGCCGTGGATTCCACGGTCATTGTGCGCGCCAGCGTCAGTTGCTTGTGCGGCACATCAAAACCAATCGAAGAGATGCGCTTGCTCCCGGGAATGGCCGGAATTTCGCGCTCCGCCACCACGGTTTCGGACTGGAGTTCACCTTCGACCCAGAGCCGGGCCACGGTGCGCTCCACAAAACCGGGGACGCCGCCGCCGCCATCGACAATCTTGCCCACCGGAAGGCTGTCATCCAGCACGTAGGTATTGGGAGCCGGGGCCGTCGCTTTGGTGGCCACCGAGTAAGTAATTCTTTCGGCAAACACGTTCGGCATGAGCTTGCCGTTCGCATCTGCACTTTCTATCATCGCAAGGGCCACGAGGACCCCGACGAATGTAAGTTCACGCCGCATAACTGGGTGGTTCGGGCTACGCGGAAACGCCGCCCGAGCGAAAAGACGCTACCCCCTGGTTTGTTGGCCGTGCACCGACTTTTCCCCACCCCCGGCCCTCCGGACCCAGACCAAGGGACCCTTTTTTCCCTCGATTCCCTACCCAATGCCACGAATCTTGCGCCATTCAGCGCAAGAAATCATGGTTCTAGGGGAATGATGGCAAACAGGGCGGGGCGGCCCTCGCTCCCCGAGATCAGCGCATTGGAGGATCGGTTGTAGCAAATCGCCTCGCCCTGCTTCTCCACCGGCAACTCTACCGAGACGTGCGGCTGCTTAAACCAGTCGCGTCGGTTGGCGGGCACGGGGTATTCGCGGGCGCCGGAGTAGGTGCGCACCACCACGTACTTGCCGTCGGGACTCCAGTCGGCGGCGGTCACGAGGTTCCCTCCCAGGCCTCCGGTGGCGATGGGCAAATCTCCGAGCTTGGTCAGGCGATAGCCCCCACTCCGGGCCGGTGCCGGCAGGTGATACACGGAGCTCCCGGTGGCCGCCTTGCTGACAATGTAGAAGTCCCCATTGCGCGGATCGACCAAGAACGCCTCGGCGTCGCGCGGGCCATCAGGGTACTTCAGGCGGTATGTCTCAAAGGTGAGGGTGCGAGAGGCCACCCCGGCCTCGGGTTCGCGGGTGCGATAGATCACCACGTCCGCACGCTGCCGGTTGTTGTCACCGATGTCGGCGAGATACACCCATGCGCGACCGGCAATATTGACCACCGCCATGTCTTCCCAGTCCTTGGCCGTCGCCCCCGTGAGGGTGAAGGTGGCCGTGATGCGGCCCTCGCGGCTCATGCGGAAGAACCGCGCCGTGTCCCCACTGTCGTTGTGGCCATAAAACACGCCGTCCTGGAACGGGCTACTGCCCAGCCCGCTCAGCTCGGTGAGACGCGAATCGTCTACCTCCATGAAGTCCTGCGGAATGCCGTAATTGCGCGCCGACTGCATTGCCATTGCGCCGAGAACCAGAGCGGTGAGGGACATACAGATATTGTACGTTCAAGCGGGGCGCAGGTTCTCCTGAAAGAGTAACTGCTGTGCCCAAGCGGCGTGAATGCCAAAGCGCTGCCGCAGAGCGTCACCCACCTGGTTCATGCGAGCGGGAGTAAGGGATTGCCCCGCCCATTCGGGGAAGTAGCGGCGGACCGCTTGCTGCCACACATGGGTGTCCACGGGCACAGCGGCGGTGTGGTGCAGAGCAAAGAGCGCGATGCAATCGGCCAGTTTCGGCCCCACTCCGGGCAGGGTGAGGAGGTATGCCTTGGCATCCTCGTAAGGGGCTTGGCGGAGGTTGAGGAGATGTTCGCGGCCTCCGTCGGCGGCCAGTTGGGCGGCGGCGCGGGGGATGGTGACGGCGCGATAACCGAAACGGGCTTCTCTCAGTTCTTGTTCGGAGAGGCTGGCGATGACTTCGAGGTCCGGGAAGGCATGCCCGGGGGTGCGGGCGGCCAGCCACCGCACCATCGGCACAATGCGGTGGAGACTGTTGTTGCTGGTGCAGAGGAAGGCGATGGTGGCCTCCACCGGGTCGACGGGGCGCAGGAGGCGGAAGCCCGGGCGGGCGTCCCAGCACGCGGCGAGGTCGGGATCGGCGGCGGCAATGGCCCGGCGCACCGCGTCTAATTCTTCATCTAGGCGGAGCAACGAGCGCAGGGCGTCGGCATCGCCGTGAAGCAGTTCGATGCGATCCGGGTGCCAGTGCAGCCGCCACTCGTGCGGGCCATCCGCGCCGTGCCACTCGCCCGGCGCGGTTTCCGTCCACCGGAACACCATGCCGCTCGTCATGCACTGCGGCAAGTCCAGCGACCCGGGCGCAAACTCAATGACCATCACGGCGATTCGAGCGGGCGGTACTGCTCGCAGAACTCGGCTTCGGTCATCAGCGGTACGCCCAGTTGCTCGGCCTTCGCCAGCTTGCTCCCGGCCCCCGGCCCGTAGACCACCAGGTTCGTCTTCTTGCTCACGCTGCCGGCGGGGGTACCGCCGTGCCGCCGCACATAGGCTTCGGCTTCCTCGCGGGTCATGGTCTCGAGCTTGCCGGTGAACACCACGGTCTGCCCCGCAAACTGGTCACCCAGGGGCTCCAGGTCGGCCAGGGTGGGGTTGACATGGGCTTTCAGCCGGTCTAGCAATTTCTGGTTCTCGTCGTCGGCAAACCAGGTGACGATTTCGGCGGCAGTGCGCTCGCCAATGTCGGGCACCGCTTGGAGACGTGCCTCGTCGGCCACGGCCAAGGCGTCGAGATTGCCGAAGGCAGTGGCGAGGTCGATCGAAGTCTTCTCCCCCACAAACCGGATGCCCAGGCCGATGATGACCCGGGACAACGGCCGCGTCTTGCTCTCTTCAATCGCCGCCAGGATGTTGTCCACGCTCTGCTGGCCCAGGCCGGGCTCGTTCACCATCGCCTCGCGGTGCGCACCGAGTTCATAAAGGCTCGGAATGTCGCTGATCCAGCCCTTGTCGAGGAAGAATTGAATCTGCTTATCGCCCAGGCCCGCGATGTCCATCGCGCCGCGCGAAACGAAGTGGATGATGCCCGCCAAGAGCTGGGCCGGGCACGCCCGCTTGTTGGTGCAGCGCAGCAGGATGTCCCCTTCCCCGTAAACAAGGGGGGTGCCGCACACCGGGCATTCGGTGGGGACGGGTACGGGTTCGGTGCCGTCCGGGCGACGTTCCAGCACCGGCCCGACGACCTCGGGGATCACGTCCCCGGCCCGCTGGACAATCACGGTGTCACCCACCCGGACGTCCTTGCGGCGGAGTTCGCTGGGGTTGTGCAGGGTCGCGCGGCTGATGGTGACGCCGCCCACATAAATCGGGTCAAGTTCGGCGACGGGCACCACCAACCCGGTCCGCCCCACTTGCCAAGTGATGGCGTGCATGCGGGTCATGGCCTGCTCGGCCGGAAACTTGTAAGCAATCGCCCAGCGCGGCCCCCGGGCAGTGTCGCCCAGGCGTTCTCGCAGGGCACCGTCCGCCACCTTGATGACCACCCCGTCAATGTCGAACGGCAAGTCAGGCCGCTGCGCCTGCACGCGGGCAATGGCCTGGATGACGGCCTCAATGTCCGGGCACTCCTCGGCATGGGCGGCCACCGGCACCCCCATCTCGCGTAGCCAGGCCAGGCGCGTGCCTTGGTCTTCCGGCACCGCCGGCCCCTCAATCGCCCCGAAGGTGTAGCCGAAGAACCGCAACCGCCGCTCTCGTGTTAATCGGCTGTCAAGTTGGCGCAGCCCCCCGCTTGCGGCATTGCGCGGATTCACAAAGGGCGTTTCTCCGCGGGCCAGCTTCTCTTCGTTCAGCCGGGCAAAATCGGCGCGGGTCATCAAGACTTCCCCGCGGATCTCGATCAACCCCGGGGCCGCTCCGGCCAGGCGCAGGGGTACGCCGCGCACCGTGCGGGCGTTGGCCGTCACCATTTCGCCGGTGGTGCCATCCCCGCGGGTGGCGGCCTGGGTGAGCAAGCCATCTTCGTAGGTCAGGCTCAGGCTCACCCCGTCCAGCTTGAGCTCCACCACGTACCGCACGGGCTCGTCTTGGCCCAAAAACCTGCGCACCCGCTGGTCGAATGCCTGCAGTTCGGCTTCGTCAAAGGCGTTGTCCAGCGAGAGCATTGGCACTCGGTGCCGCACTTCACCAAACGCGGCCACGGGCGCAACCCCCACGGTTTGGGTGGGGCTGTCGGGCGTCAGCAACTCGGGATGAGCCGTCTCGAGGTCGCTTAGTTCGCGGAGGAGTCGGTCGTACTCGGTGTCACTGATTTCCGGCGCGTTGTCGACGTAATAGAGGCGGTTATGCCGGTGCAGTTCGTCACGCAGCCAGGCCGCGCGCTCGGCGGCGTTCACGCCCCCGGACCTACGCGCTGCCACAGCTCAAGGGCCCAGCGGAAGGTGCGTTGCCATGCTTCCTGCGCGTTCATGGCCAGGTTCGGCTTGATCTTTTGCCACCACACGCTGGCCAAGGCCGGCGCGGTCGCGGCGTTAGAACGCACGCGATCCCAAATCGACACCTCTCGCACCTGCGCCTGCACGACTCCCGCTTCTGGCAGCTTGGCCCCCTTGCGATCCACCACAAAGGTCGTCTTGAGCTTGCGCTCGATGGTTTCACCGGTCTTGATGTTGGTGACTTGGCTTGCCGAATCGTTCGTCATCACCACGCGGGCCACGGCCCCGGCTTCGCGCTCAAAGATCACCTGCCCCGAGCCCGTGAGCTTGGCCTTCACCCGGCTGTAGGCATCCTTCTCTTCCTTCACCACTTCCAGGGCTTCGTTCTCCAGGTAGTTCAGTTCCTGGGCAATGTTCACCGAGACCACGGCGTGGGTGGCCGTCAGGCTCTCCAGGCGGCACCGGTAGACCATGGGCGCGCCATCAAACGTGCGCTC
>CAZDWU010000009.1:34667-38707 GCA_964509165.1 uncultured Chthonomonas sp.
TGACCATGGCCGATGGCCGGTACCTAAGGGGCGAACTCAAGTGGGCGGACCCGGTGCACCCGGTTTGGGTGGCCGTGGAGTCTGCCACGGGGGCCGAAAAGTGGGCGTGGTGCCTCGCTGAGACCGCGACCAAGGGACTTGGAGCCGAAGAGCGCCGGATGCTGGCCCACATGGTGCGGCGCGCCCTGCTGGCCGTGCCCCCGCGCCTGGGCATCCCCTGGCTAGGGGCCGAATGGGTGGGCTTCGAAGGCGGCCAACTGTGGTGGGTGACCGACGCCATCCCCGGGGCCGTGCGCCTCGACGAAACGTCCGTTACACTCGACACTCTTGAACGTGACCGCTGGGCGCAGCGCCTTCTCTTGATCCTGGAGCAGTGGCACGCCCACGGTTGGATTCACGGGGATGTGACGCCCCGGGCCGTCTTCTTGGATGAGGATGGGCGTCCGTGGCTGAGCGGAATCGGGGTGGCCCGCAACTGGCTCGCCGACCGATTTGACCAAGACGATCCGATGGATCCGACCCCCGAAGGCCACGACCGGCGACGGATGCACCTGCCCGCCCGCGATCTTTACGCCCTGGCCGCCCTGCTGGATCAGCTCCATCCTCCCGCTGGACCGGATGAACTTTCCTCCTGGCGTAGCCTGGACCCGGCGGTGCGCCCCGCCACCGCCATGCAAGCCCGTTCCGCATGGGCGTTGCAGTCCGTGCCCGTTTCGCTCCCCACCTGGCGACACCTGGACGCGATTCGTGTCGCGCTCCAAGACCTTAAGTTTGCTCGCCGCGAGTGCCCGGCCTGCGGTGATGTGCTGGAGGATCCCAAGCCCGCCAAACCCCGCACCTGCCCGGTGTGCCTGGCCGGACGCTGGACACCCTACCAAGCCCAAGAAGGCATGTGCCCGCAGTGCCAGACGGGGGTGCTGCGGCATCGCACCACGAGCAAGCGCCGCCCAGCGTGCCCCAGCTGCGACAAGGGTCTGCTGACCAAAACGAAAACCGGATGGCTGTGCGCCTGGTGTGGGGACCAACCGGAAGCCGGCACCACGGCGGAACGCGCCCTGATGATTTGCGAGGATTGCGACCAAGCGCTGGCCCCCGCCGCCGACAACACCTGGCAGCTCGGCCCCGAGGGCGATGCTTGGACGATGCGAGAGTGGGCCGAATTGGCCGCGACGGGCGAGATGGGGCTGGGCAACGGCATGTGCCCCAAGTGCGATGCCCGCGGGCACACCGAGAACGGAGTTTTCACTTTGCTTTCCCCCCAAACGGGATCAGGGTTCGAGCGGGGCTACGCCTTGCGGGCGATGAACAAGGAGATTCTGCCTTGGGTGGCTGTGGGGCAAACCACCGCCAACCCGGGCTTGGTGTGCCGCAGCGGAGATGTGGAGTTCGACACCACCCCGCAGGGACTGAAGCTGGTGCGCGCCGAGACCAACCCCATCGCGCAGCACCTGGGTGAGGTGCACGACCTGGGTTCGTGGCACCGCATTGCGCGCGACCTGCCCACCGCCGACGAAGAGGACGACCTCGAAGAGCTATTTGACGATGCGCTGCGGCTGGCCTATGCGCAGGGCGAATTGGGGCTGGATGGCGAGGCGAATGCCCTGTGCTGGAGCGGGCGCGCGGTGTGGGTGAAAGATGGCCAACGCCGGAGCGGCACCTTGCGCATCACGCCGGACCGCATCCAGTTCCGAGGGTGGCTCCGCCGCCATATGGGGCTGGTGAGCCAGCTCAAGGGCATGGACTTTGATGGCGAACGCCTGTTTATGATGTGGCGAGAAAGCGAGGCGGATTGGGAGTTTGAAATCACGCCCATCCGGTGGAACTTAGTGCTGCCCTCGGGCAGACGAAAGCTCATGCTCACGGCCAGTGATTTGGCGCGGCGATTTGCAGTGCCCGAGCGAAGCCGGCCGGGTTAATCTTCCGAAACTCGGTGCCGCATCGGCACACTTGGCAAGCCCGCCAGGGCCGGTGGTGGCTGACTAACCACCCGGAGCAACCGATCCAAGATCACCTTGGCCGAACCCGCCACCGGGAAGGCCAACAGCATCCCCGGTACCCCAAACAGGGCGCCCGCCGCCGTGATGACAAAGATGCTGAACAAGGGGTGGAGTTCCACTGCGCCGCCGATGACCTGCGGCACGATAATTTGGTCGAACACAAAGCTAGAGAGCAGTGAGAACGCCACCGTGCAGATGATGGCGTACATGATAGGCGAGCCGAACGACGTCCACGCCGGTCCGCTCTGGCCGCTTACCAGGCACACCACAAAGATGAGCACCGTGCTGATAAGACTCCCGAACATCGGGATGAGATAAAGCAAGCCCGCCAGCGCCGCGAGGATGATGAAGAACGGCACGCCCAGGATGCCCAAGAGCAACGCCGCCGCCGCCGAATACATGAGCACGAGCAGCGAGATACCGCGCAGATACGACCGGAATACCCCGCTCACTTCGCCAATGAGGCTGAGGGTTTCTTTGCGGATACTGACGGGTATCCACGTGGCCGCCCGTTTGCCCATCCGGTCCATATCGTTGAGCAGATAAAAGACGATCAGGGGTGTGATGGCCAGCAACAAGACGCTCTGCGCCGCCCCCGCCACAATGCCGAAGAAGCCGTTGACGAAGCCCTGCAAAGCCTTAACGAGATTCTCACGCTGGGGCTCGACGTACTGCTCGACGATGGCTTGTCGGTTCGAGGGCAACCCCGCCCGCGTCAGTTGGTCGCCGTAGCGGCTCAGCAGATCGTCCACCATGGCGCTGGCCCCATCGGGCGCCGCCCGCACCGCCGGGTTCCAATTGGTGTAGATGTTGGCTTTCTGGTCGCCTTCGGCGAGGCCCTGCGTCACGCGCACGAGCTGGTCGCGGACGGACGAAATCTGCCCGGCCACAATGGGGCTGACTTTGACGACCACCAGCGTCGCGAGGCCGAAAAACACCACCGTGAGCAAAAGCACGGCGGCCATGCGCGGCATCCCGCGCAACCGAAGCCAGCGCACCGCTGGCTCCAAGACAATGGCGATGACCCAACCCAAAAGGAAGGGCGGCAAAATCGCTCGGACAGAATAAAGAAACCAGGCCGCGGCAAGCACGATCACGCCCCACAGGGCGAGTCGCCATCCTCCCACGGCCGGCTTGTTCACAAAAGGAAGGAGTCCTTAGGCTCCCGCTTCGTCCGGTTCACCCGTCAGCGAGCGGCGCTTGGCGCGCTGCTCGGCCACGTAATCTTCCGTCTTGCTCTTCAGTTCCTTCATGCGGTCGGCCAGTTCGTGGCGCGTTTCTTCGCCCGCCTTCGGCGCAAAGAGCAAGCCCGCGACGGCACCGATGAGAGCGCCGAGGCCGAAACCGGCCAGCAGGTAAACGAGTGCGTTCTTATCGTCTTGATGATTCATCTTTTTCTCCGAGTGCCTTCGCCCCCGATTTCGCGGGTAATGCGCG
Source organism: uncultured Chthonomonas sp. (assembly GCA_964509165.1). Classification (GTDB taxonomy): domain Bacteria; phylum Armatimonadota; class Fimbriimonadia; order Fimbriimonadales; family Fimbriimonadaceae; genus JAHBTC01. Next base: position 38,102 of record CAZDWU010000009.1, read on the forward strand.
GCGCTTTGGTTTCCAGTATGCCCGAATTAGGCCCATACCGACATGAATAGCCGTGCCGACGGGCCCTCTCTTTTGAAACTCTGCCAAACCTTCCAGGGCGGCGATGATCGGATCATGCCCGGCCACGGATTGTCGAGATTGCTTGAACTCGGTCAGTTGGGCTTGCAGCGCGGTGAGATCGGCATCTTGCCGCGCAATGCGATTTTGAAGCTGGTTCACCTCTTTACGAAGCAGACCAATGGTACGGGTGAGCATCACTACCCCGATCACCATGCCGGCCCCCAAGATCACGATCGTGATGAGAAGTCCGGTTTCTACTGTCATTCGATGTTCCCTCCCCCAATGACCGTCTCGCCCCGGTACGCCACGGCAATCTGACCCGGTGTGACCGCCCGGACCGGCTGATCAAAGGTCAGGGTCGCGGTGCCGTCTTCGACCCGAAGGGTCGCCGGTTGAGGAGCCATGTTGTACCGGATTTTGGCTTGTACGCGCAGAGGAGCATCCGTGGGGGCAATGCTCGTCCAGTGCCAGGCCGGCACCCGGACATGCGTAAGCTTGAGGTCTTCGTCCGTGCCCACCACCACGCGGTTCTGGTCGGGCTGAATC
>CAZDWU010000010.1:0-23339 GCA_964509165.1 uncultured Chthonomonas sp.
GCCAGCAAGGATAAAGCCGGTATGCCCGTAGAGTTCCAATACACGACTTAAGCCACCAGATCGCTCATCCACTGAATACAGACCTTTAGAGGTAAGTACATAAACAACTCCTTTAACGGTCGTTGCATCAAATACCCTTCCAATACTCTGGCTTAAAGGGATCCTCTTCGGGCCAATATACATGATTGGTGAAAATACTTTTGTTCCATCTCCTTGGGATTTCCCAGAAGGGTTAATAATGAAAGGAATATCTCCAACTGTGAACGGAATTCCTGCGATATCTTCGTCAATCACAAATGGTCTAGGTACGAGCTCCGTGTTACCGCTTACGTGTAACGGCAAATGCGACACATTCGCCGGTGTCAGCCTGCCATTCTGAGTGTACATCCATGCTGTAGTCTCATTGACGCAATGAACGAGGATAATGTCAGGGTTGACGGAGAATTCTGCCTCTTCCGGCCAGAAAAATTGATCGCCCTTAACTACTTGGATTTTCCGTCCGTACTGCCACTCAAGAACAGGTTCAAGCTGCTGTTGAGAGGAGGAAGTACAAGCAGCAACGAAGCACACCCCTAATGACAGAAGAAGAGTTCCCTTGCGGAGACGCCTAGGCAGCAAGGCCATTATGGATACCGACCCGGAAAGAAAACGGGCGGCCCCCAGTTGCTCGAACCGCTTTCGCACAGCGCCTGCCCATCGACAGTGGTGTAGCGTACGGCCATCGGCATTTACTTCACTTCTCCCAGGTAGTCCGTGCCATCCCAGACCAGGATGACCGTACCACTTCCGGCTTGAATCTTACAACGCAAGCCGCGAGTTACATCGTTCCCAACGCCAGTGCGGCCGCTTCCTCGCCGGCCAGGGTGCCGAGGGCCACGCCCATGCCCCCCATGCGCACGGCGGCCACGGTCGTCCCGCTCAGCGCCTGCACAATCGGCGACTTGGTCGGCCCCAGCCCCATGATCCCGCTCCATCGCCGCTGCACCCGGAAATCCACCCCCGGGATGATGATCTCGCGCAGGCATCGCTCCAGCCGATCTTGAATCAGGCCCGTGGTCACCATTTCGGTGGTCGTTTCGCCCTCAAAATCCAAGTTGCGCGCCCCCCCAAACAGCACCTGGTCGCCCACATTGCGGAAGTAGTAGTACCCCTCATCAAAGTGGAACGCCCCCCGGAAGCGCAGCCCCGGGATCGGGTCGGTGACCAGCACCTGGGCGCGGGCGGGGGTCACATCCAGCGCGGGCAGCAGCTGCCGGGCAAAGCCATTGGTGCACACCACGGCGCGGCGGGCGCGCACCGGGCCGAAGGGTTGCGTGTGCAGTTCCACCCCGTCGCCGTCCTCGTCCATCCGCTCCACCCAGGCCCCGTGGCACAGGCTGACGCCGCTGGCCACGGCCTGGCGCATCAGGGCGTCCATCATCTGGCCGGTGTGCACCAGGCCTTCGGCGCGGTTGTGGATGAGGTGGCGCGTCCCCCCGAACCCGAACTCGGCGAGGTGGGCGGTGCCGTCGGCGTAGGCTTCGGGCAGGCCGGTGAACTCGGCGGCCCAGGCGTTCAGAGTCGGCATGAAATCGCGGCAGCGGGCCATGGTGGCGTCATCGGCAATCAGCTCCCAGCCGCCTAGGGGTTCGTAGCCGATGGCGTCGTCGCCCAGGTTCTCGCGCAGGCGGCGCAGGCCTTGGTAGCGGCGGGCCATGAGGGCGCGGACTTCGGCCTCGGGCATGCGCTCCAGGTCGTCCATCACCTCGGTGACGCTGCCAAAGCAGGCAAAACCGGCGTTGCGGGTGCTGGCGCCATAGGGCAGGGACCCCCGCTCGAACACCACCACCCGCAGATCGGGGCGGGCGCGGCGGAGCGCCCAGGCGGCATTGAGCCCCACGATGCCCCCGCCAATGACGGCGACATCGAGATCGCGGAAATAGGTGTCGAATTCCCAGTGGCTCAGCGACATGGCGTTAGGCTTGCAGGCGGTCGAGCAGGCGGCCTTCGCAGGTCTGCAGTTCGGTGAGGGTGGCTTCGTCCATGGCCTGGATTTGGGCGACGAGGCCATCGAACTGGGCGATGCGTTCGGCGCGGAGTTCGCGGCGCAGACGCCCACTGACGAAGGCGATGCGCTCCTCGCGGGTCTCGCAGATGAGGGTGGGCACGGGCACGGGGCGGCCGTTTTCCACCGCGACCATGATGACGCGGGCGGTGTTGGTGTGGGTGTCCTTACCGGTGGGGAGGTCAGTGGCGGTGACGTCAATCGTGACCTCCACCGAGGTGCGCCCGGCGTAACTGACGTGGCCGCGCATGGTCACCAGCGCGCCGACATCAATGGGGGTGTGGAAGTCCACCCGCTCGAAGGAGGCGGTGACGCACACGCGCCCGGCAAACTTCTGCGCGGTGGCGCTGGCGGTGAGGTCAATCATGCTGAGGATGCTGCCGCCGAAGACTTTGCCGAGCACGTTGGCATCGGTGGGGGTCATGATCTGCGCGAGCTTGAGATGGGTGTCTTGAACGCGCACTTCTTTATTGGCTTGGCTCACGGGGCGGCCGCCTCGACAATGCGGCGGAAACCGGCGGCATCTAGGCTGGCACCGCCCACCAGGCCGCCGTCAATGTCGCTTTGGGCAAAGAGTTCGGCGGCGTTCTCGGCCTTCACTGATCCGCCGTAGAGCACGCGAACCTGGGCTTGCACCCCGGCGGGGAACCACTGCCGGATGAAGGCACACACACGGTTGGCTTCGTCGGCGGCGCAGGTTTGGCCGGTGCCGATGGCCCACACGGGCTCGTAGGCCACCACGGTCTTGGCCATGTCGCCCTCGGTAAAGCCCTGGAACGCGCCCTCCAGTTGCTCGCGGATGACATCCTCGGTGCGGCCGGCTTCGCGCTCGGCCAGGGTCTCCCCAACGCAAAGGATGGGCACCAAGCCGACGCGCATCAGGGCTTCCATCTTGCGGCGGACGGTGGTGTTGGTTTCGGCGAAATAGCCGACGTCGCCGGCGTCAATATCGAGCTTGCCGAAGCGGCCGCGGGTTTCGCTGTGCCCCACAATGCCGTAGCGCGCGCCCGCATCATCCAACATTTCGGCGCTGATTTGGCCGGTGAAGGCGCCATTGGGCACCCAGAAGCAGTCCTGGCCCCCGGTGCTGACCCCGGCGGGGCAGTGGGCCGCGATCTCGGCCAGCAGGGTGAAGGGCGGGCACACCACCACCTCGACGGCGGGGGGCAAACCGCTGAGTTCGGCGACAAGAGCCTGGCCCGTGGCCCTCGTCATGTTCATCTTCCAGTTCCCGGCCACCAGCGGCTTTCGCATGCTGTTATTGTGGCCGGGAAGGAAGCGGGGAAGTTAGGCGCGGACGACCGTCGGGTCCACGGCGATCTCCACCGTGCCGCGCACCGCGTTGGTGACGATGCAATAGGCGTCCGCCTTGTGCGCCATGTCCTCAGCCATCTTGATGTGGTCTTCGGTGGCTTCGTGGCCGAGCGTGATGACCGGGCGGAGGGTGATCTTGGTGTACTTGAACGTCGGACCGTTCTCTTCCACTTCGCCCTGGGCGTTCGTCTCCACATTGACCAGCGGGAGTTTGCGGTTGGTGGCGATGATGCCAAAGGTGATGCTGTAGCAGGCGGCGATGGCGCTGGTCAGCAGCTCTTCGGGGTTGGTGGACTGGCTTTCGCTGCCGCCAAACTCGGGCGGGACGCGCAGTTCGATGCCCACTTGGGTGCGTTGCGTGGTGGCCTTGCCTTGGCCGTCGCGGCCTCCGGCCCATTGAACTTGCACCGGATACTCGTGGATTTTCGCCATGTCTCTGGTCTACCGCGTCAGGCGTCCCGATGTCTCGGGAGCGGGGCGCATGGCTGGGGTATTGTTTGGGTCTCGCTGGGCGTCGTACCCAAGCGGTGAAGGGAACGGTCTGCAAAACCGTGATGCAGCGGTTCGAGTCCGCTCGACGCCTCCAACCTTGTTGCGTTCCCGCGAAAAAACAGTTAGGCGCCGTAGCCAAGTGGTAAGGCAGAGGACTGCAAATCCTTTACGCGGCGGTTCGAATCCGCCCGGCGCCTCCAACTCCTTTTCTGCTCCTTTTGGCGGCAAGTCCCGTCTTTTGCGCCGCGCGGGGACACTGAATCGTCTAAGTTATTGACATGGCCTTGCGGCGACTCATCCTGTTTGTTGCGGTGCTGATGGCGGCCCTGATGGTGCCGGCCCTCATCCCGCAAAACCGCCCCACGATGACCCTAGAGGTCGAAGGGCGCGGCCGCATTGTCATTGAGATGTATCCGGATAAGGCTCCCCAGACGGTGGGCCACATCCAGGGTCTGGTGCGCCGGGGCTTTTATGACGGTCAGCGCTTCTTCCGGGTGATTACCGAGCCGCGCCCCTATCTGATCCAGACGGGCGACCCGGCCAGCCGGACCCAGGCGATGGACAGCGCCAACATGGGCAGTGGTGGCAGCGGCGCGCGCGTGCCCTATGAAGATAGCGGCCTGCCCAATGACACGGGCTACGTCGGCCTCAGCACCCTCCCGCGTGACCGGGACAGCGGCGACAGCCAGTTCTACATCCTGCTCGGGCCCTCGCGGTTCTTGGATGGTCAGTACACGGTGTTTGGCCGGGTGACGCAGGGCATGGACGTGGTCCGCTCCATCCAGCTCGGCGATCGCATCACCTCGATTCGCTAATTCCGTCATTTTTCCCCTGGAGGCCCGTTTCCTCGGCTAGAATGAGCGGGCACTATGGCTTCGGGCGGCACCTCCTCGGCATCGCTGACGCGTCGGCTTTTGGGCCGCGTGGCGGCGGGCTTGCTGAGCGTGCTGTTTGTGGCGTTCGTCACCTTCATGGCCGACGAACTGGCCCCCGGCGACGCCGCGATGGCTATCCTGGGTGAGAAAGCCCGCCCCGAGCAAATCACCGCGATGCGCAAGCAGATGGGGCTGGACCGGCCCGTGGCGGTGCGCTTTGTGGAGTACGTGGGCAACGCGGCGCGGGGCGACTTCGGGAACTCCTACTTCGGCACCCGCGAGCCGGTGAGTGAGCTGATTGGCCGCTCGTTGCCCATCACGGCGATGCTGGCGGTGCTGGCCATTGGGGTGGCGGCGCTGATCGGGATTTTGCTCGGGTCTTTGGCGGCAATCTTTGAAGACCGCTGGCCAGACCGCATCATCCTTGCCCTCAGCACTTTGGGGGTTACGGTGCCAAACTTTGTTCTTATCCCCATCTTCATGCTCATCTTTGTGTTGAGGATGGACCTCTTCCCGCTCACCTGGGAAACCCCCCTGCGCGGCCCCCTTTTCTTCTATCTGGTGTTGCCGGTGGCGGTATTGGCGGCCCGGCCGATGGCGGTGCTGACCCGACTGACGCGCGCCAGTTTCGTAGATGTTTTACGGCAAGAATATATGCGTTTTGCCCGCGCCAAGGGCGTGCCGTTTGGGCAACGCATGTTCAAGCATGGCCTGCGCAATGCCATGCCCCCGGTGGTGACCGCCATGGGCAACTCGTTCGGCATCCTGCTCACGGGGTCGTTCATCACGGAGACCGCTTTTGCCATGCCCGGGCTGGGCAAGGCCGCGATTGACGCGATCAAGAAGCGCGACACCCCGGTGGTGATGGCCACCGCTCTCACGGCGGCGGTGCTCTACATCCTGGTGAACCTCATCGTGGACCTGATGCAGCCGGCGCTCGATCCGCGCGTGCGGGAGTCGCAGGTATGAAGCGGCGCGACCCGCTCTTTTGGGGCGGCGTGGTTTTCTTGGTTTTCTTGGTGCTGTTCGCCATCTTCGGCCCGAACCTACGCCACAACCCCATCACGCCGGTGGGCACTAACTTTATGCCGCCGTCATCGCAATTCTGGCTAGGCACGGATGAACTGGGGCGCGATATCTTCGCCCGCCTGGCCGAAGGGGCGCGGATCTCGCTCTTCGTCGGTTTTGCGGTGCAGGCCATCGCCCTCACCGTCGGCATCATTGTCGGCCTGACCGGGGTGTACGGGCCGCGCTGGCTGGCCGGGCCGATCATGCGCCTCACGGACGCCATGTTCGCCTTCCCCGATATCCTCCTCGCCATCCTCATCATCGGGGTGTGGGGGCTGGGCATCACGCCCGTCATCGTGGCGCTCAGCATCACGGCGTGGCCGGGGGTGGCGCGGCTGGTGAAGACGCAAGCCGCTGCCATGAACGAGCGTGAATTCGTGGTGGCCAGCCGCGCCCTGGGGGCCGGCACCCTGTGGACCGTGACCCGGCACGTGCTGCCGCACCTGGCCCCGCTACTGACGGCGGTGGCGATGGTGGAGGTCGCGGGGACGATCCTGGGCGAAAGTGCTTTGTCCTTCCTGGGGATTGGCGTGCAGCCGCCCAACCCGAGCTGGGGGAGCATGATCAACTCGGCACGGTCGGAGATGAATAGCCACCCCACCCTGTTGCTGTGGCCGTGTTTGATCCTCTCGATGACGGTGTTTGCGCTGAACTTTGTGGGGGATGGCCTGCGCCGCCGCCTCGACCCGCGCGCGAGCCAGCAGTAACCACGCCCCCGCCAGGCCCAGCCGAAAGTGTGACTGCCCACGCGCCCGGCCAACCTCTCGCCCCCTGTACCGACTAAAATACGGGCATGTGTGGCATTGCGGGGTACGTGGGACCCCAGTCGGCCGTTCCGATTGTCTTCGACCAGCTTCGACGCCTGGAGTACCGCGGGTACGACAGCGCGGGCATTGCCTTCCCTCAGGGGGACCGCATTGGCATCCTCAAGCGAGCGGGCAAGCTCAGTGGGCTGGGCGAGATGCTGGCCCAAGAAACCCCCGAGTCTCAGGTGGCCATTGCCCACAGCCGCTGGGCTACCCACGGCGCCCCCAACGACCTGAACGCCCACCCGCACTACGACCAATTCGGGCAGATCGCGCTCATCCACAACGGGATTATCGAGAACTATCTCGAACTCAAGACGGAACTCGCCCGGGAAGGGGACACCTTCCAAAGCGAGACCGACACCGAAGTCGCCGCCCACGTCATCGGCCGCCTGCACGCCCAGGGCCTGAGTCTGGAAGAAGCGGTGCGCCAGTCTCTGGCCAAGTTCCGGGGTGCGTACGCCTTTGTGGTGCTTAGCGCCCGCGAACCCGGCACCATCGTGTGCGCCCGCAACGCCAGTCCGCTCGTGCTGGGCTTCGGCGAGGGCGAAAACCTCCTCGCCAGCGACGTGCCCGCCCTCATCCCCTGGACCCGGAAGGTGTGGACGATGCCCGACGACACCGTGGCCGTGCTGACCAAAGATGGCATCCGAGTGACCGACGTGAACGGCCGTCCGGTGGAAGCCGAGCCCGAGGAAGTGACCTGGGACGTCGCCGCCGCCGAGAAGGGGGGCTACGAGCACTTCATGATCAAGGAGATTCATGAACAGCCGCTGGTGGCCCGCCAGTGCCTGGCCGGACGCCTGACCGACGACAACCGGGTGGCGCTGGATGGCGTCTTCAGCGACCACGTGTGGCAAGAAATTGACCGGGTGAACATCATCGGCTGCGGCACCGCCTACCACGCCGGGCTGATGGGCAAGCACCTGTTTGAGCGCATGCTGCGCCTGCCGACGGACGTGTTCTACAGCAGTGAATTCCGCTACGGCGACCCGCTGCTCAGCGATCGATCTCTGGCTGTGTTTATCAGCCAGAGCGGCGAAACCGCCGACTCCCTGGCCGCCCTGCGCCTGTGCCAACAGCGCCGCATCCGCACGCTCGGCATCGTCAACGTGGTGGGCAGCGCCATCGCCCGGGAGTGTGACCGCGTGATCTACACCCAGGCGGGGCCGGAAATCAGCGTGGCCAGCACCAAGGCGTACACCGCGCAGTGCCTGGTGCTGCTGCAACTGGGGATGACCATTGCCCAGCACCGCGAGATGCCCGGGGTGCGCGTGGAAGAAGTGGTGCGCGACCTGCGCCAGTGGCCGGAGCGAGTGGAAGAAGCCCTGGGGCTGGAAGAGCAGGTGAAGCGCATTGCCAACGAATGGGCGGACAGCCGCATGGCCTTCTTCTTGGGCCGCAACGCCGACGCCGCCGTGGCGCTGGAAGGCGCCCTGAAACTGAAGGAAATTGCCTACATCCCGACCCAAGAAGGGCCGGCGGGCGAGCTGAAGCACGGCCCCCTGGCGCTGGTGGAAGAAGGCGTTCTGGCCGTGTTCGGGGCCACCGACCCGTTTGTGCGAGAGAAACTCGCCAGCAACGTGAAGGAAGTGCAAGCTCGGGGTGGACGCGCGCTGATTATCACCACCCACGATGACGACACGATGGACGGCGTGGGCGACGAGGTGCTGCGCATCCCTGGCGGCAAGACGCCGTACCTGAACGCTCTGATGAGCGTGGTGCCGCTGCAATTGCTGGCCTACTACATGGCGCGGGCAAAGGATCTGGAGATCGACATGCCCCGCAACCTCGCCAAGAGCGTCACGGTGGAGTAAGGGACCGGGCCAGCGAAGATGTAGACTGGAGGGCGTGAACGACACCCTCCAGTCTTGGCTCAAAGGTGAGCTTCAAACTCTGCGTGACCAGAACCTGTACAAGGTTCCGCGCATCCTCAATTCCCCGGCGGGGGGCCGGGTGCAGATGGATGGCCGGGAGGTCATCAACCTCAGCAGCAACAATTATCTGGGCCTGGCCAATGATCCGCGGGTGCGGCAAGCGGCCGAAGAAGCCATTGAACGCTGGGGCGTGGGCGCCGGGGCCGTACGCTGGATTGGCGGGACTATGGAAGTCCACGACGAACTCGAGCGCAAGTTGGCCGAGTTCAAGCATGTGGATTCGGTGCTGGTGTTCACGGGGGGCTTCACGGCCAATAGCGGCTGTATCCCGGCGGTGGTGACAAAAGACGACGTCATCATCAGCGACGAACTCAACCACGCCAGCATCATTGACGGAGTGCGCCTGAGCGCCGCCAGCTACAAAAAGAGCGAAGGCTGGGTGTACGCGCACAAGGACATGGATGCGCTGGAGGACTGCCTCAAGCGCGCGCAGGGCTTTAAGAAGCGGATGATCATCACCGACGGGGTGTTCAGCATGGATGGCGACATTGCGCCACTGCCGGAGATCGTGGCCCTGGCCGAACAGTACGACGCGTTTGTGATGGTGGACGACGCCCACGCCAGCGGGGTGCTGGGCAAGAACGGGGCCGGCACCGCCAGCCACTTTGGTCTCTATGGCCGGGTGGATATCCAGCTCGGCACACTCAGCAAGGCGCTAGGGGTCATTGGCGGCTACATCGCGGGTTCGCACGAGCTCAAGGATTGGCTGATCAACCGGGGCCGCCCGTATCTGTTTAGCACCGCGCACCCGCCGATGGTGGCGGCGGCGCTGATCAAGGCCCTGGAGATCATGCAAACCGACCCCACGCCGATGGAACGTCTGTGGGCCAACGCCCGCCGCTGGAAGGAGATGCTTAACGAAGCCGGATTTGACACCATGGGCAGCGAGACGCCGATCACGCCGGTCTATGTCGGTGACGAAGGGGCCGCGCAGCGCATGGAGCGCATGCTGTGGGATGAGGGCGTTTATGCGCTCGCCATCGTCTACCCGACGGTGGGCTTGGGCAAGGCCCGCATCCGCACGATGCCGAACGCCACCCACACCGAAGAAGACCTGGACCAGGCGCTCAAGGCGTTTGTGAAGGTGCGCGACCAACTGGGCGCTGTGCGCTAAATCAGGGCGGTGAATTCGTCCCGCCGACCTTCCGTGGTCGGCGGGATCCTCTCCAGAGAGCGAGGGTGCGACGGGAGGAGGAAACCCGTCTGTATTGCAGGATAGCCAGAAAGCCTGCTCTTTGCCGTGAGTTATCCACACTTGCACGATTTCGTTTTGCATTTTCTTCGTTAGGGTGGACGAATGTCTGCTATATTGTTGGTTATGGATCGAAGCCAGACCCTGGTCATGCTCATCAAGGCCGCCATGGAATCCACCATCGCCGCCGCCCGCGCCACCGCGCCCGACAAACTCACGTGGTCGCCGGATGGCAAGTCGCGTTCGGCCTTGGCCCAACTTTGCGAATGCGGTCAGGCGTGTGAGTGGTTCACGCACATCCTGAACGCCCGCGGCGAAGGGGTGGGCTTTGATCCCGTGTCGTTTAAGGAATCGCAGATTGCCCAGCGCCGGGCCTCTGACCTTGATGTGGTGGAGGCGGATGTCCGCGCCCATACGGCGGCTTTCTGCGAGGCGCTTCTGAACCTGCCCGCCGAGGATGGCACCAAGCAAGTGGAACTGTTCCCCGGATTCCACCTCTCGCTCAGTCACCTGATGCTGTTGCCGCTGGAAAACTTTGCCTACCACCAGGGGCAAATCAACTACATCCAGACGCTCTACGGCGACAAGGACATGCACGAAGCGGGCTCGGCGCAGATTGACTTCCCGGACCGCGAGACCATCATCGAGGCGTGCGAGTTTGTGCTGCCGATGCTGATCCGCACGGTGCGGGCCACGCCCGCCGACAAGTGCCAATGGAGCCCGGCCGAGGGGGCGCGCACGATCCTGGATATGGCTGAGGAAGTGCGGCAGTCCGGTGGCTGGGGAGCGGACAGCCTGGAAGCGGCCGACAAGTTCTCGTTTGCCGATTTCGACTTCGGAACGGTGATGGCCGACCGCATGCAGGAGCCCGATTACGACACCTGGGAAACGCGCCTGCGCGCCAACCACGAGGCGTTCTATGCCAAGCTCCGCGCCTTCCCGGCCGAGAAGGAAGGGCTGCGCGCCGAGCCGATGCCGGGCTGGGTGCTGACCATGGGCGACCTGGCGTACTACCCGTTCTGGAATATCGCCTATCACCTCGGGCAAATCAACTACGTGCAATGCCTTTACGGCGACCACGAAATGCACTAGTTTCAGAGGAAACTATCTCGGGTCCGACCCGGTAAAGTCATTCAGTGCCCCCGCATTTGTGGGGGCGCGGTGAAATTATGCGTGGAACTATGTGCTCGCTCGCGGTGCTCGCGATGCTGGCGATTGCGCCCCTTGGGTTCGCTCAAGACGAAGGGCCGCGACCGGGCGGGGGGCGCCCCGGGGGTGGCGGTGCCGCCCAAAACTCGGATGACAATCTTTTGCCGTGGGATCGAGCCACGGAGGGCTACACCAAGTCGGCCGGGGGCGTTTCGGTCTGGCGAAAGGATGATTCTCTTTACTTCGAAATCCCGTCGGCCTTGCTAGGGCGGGATTTCCTTTGGCAAATTGAAGCGAAGGAGACCCCTTCCGGTGGCTACAACGGCACGGCGGCCGGCGACTCAGTGGTGCGCTGGGATCGCCGCGAGAACCGCATCTTGCTCCGCAAGATGTTCTTCAACAACCGAGCAATAAGCGACGGCGCGATCTCCCGCGCGGTGGCCCAAAGCAACGTCAACCCGATTGTGCGGGCCTTCCCGATTCGATCGGTGAGCCCCGAGGGCAACGTGCTGATTGATGTCAGCAGCATCTTCCTCTCAGATGTGCCTGAGCTTTCGGCGCGGCAGCTGTTCGGCGGCGGCAACATGGACCGCTCGCGCACGTTTGTGGAGCGCGTCAATGCCTTCCCCGAAAACGTGAATATCGACATCCTGGCCACGTTCACGGGTGGGGCCGCCCCGGCGGCCGCAGCTTTTGGGGGCGGTGGTGGCCTCGGTCGCGGCGCGGGCAGCCAGCCCAGCAACACCGGTGTGGTGAATCACAGCATCGTTCTGTTGCCGGAAACGCCGATGATGGGACGCCTGTTCGATAGCCGGGTGGGTTACTTCTCCAACCGGTACACGGCGTACACCAACGACTTCCCGGGCACCAAGGCCGAGGCGTTCATCAACCGCTATCGCCTGGAGAAGAAGGACCCGAGCGCGGCCATCAGCGAACCCGTCAAGCCGATTGTCTACTACATCTCTCCGGAAGTGCCGGAGAAGTGGCGCCCGTTCGTCAAGGCCGGGGTGGAAGATTGGAACGAAGCCTTTGAGGCCGCTGGTTTCCGCAACGCGATCATTTGCAAGGAAGCGCCCGAGAACGACCCCACCTGGAGCAGTGAAGACGTCCGCTACAGCATGATCCGCTGGGCGCCGCTCCCGATTGCGAACGCCATGGGCCCGAGCGTGACCGACCCGCGCAGCGGGGAGATCATCAGCGCCCACATCATCATGTGGCACGACGTGCTCAAGCTGGGCGACCAGTGGTACTTCGCGCAGGCCAGTGCCAACGACCGCCGCGCCCAATCGCACCCGTTCCCGGATGAACTCACCGGCGAACTCCTGCGCTTTGTGGTGGCGCACGAAGTCGGCCACACCCTGGGCTTGCCGCACAACGGCAAGGGCAGTGCGATGGTGCCGACCGAGTGGCTCCGCGACCCCAAGTGGACGAAAGAGAATGGAACGGCCACGACCATCATGGACTACGCCCGCTTCAACTACGTGGCGCAGCCGGGCGATGGCGCGCTCCTGATTCCGAAGATCGGCCCCTACGACAAGTTCTCGATTGAATGGGGCTACAAGCCGATTGCCGGCGCCAGCAACCCCTACGCGGAAGTGATGACGCTGGACAAGTGGGCGGCGCAGATGGTGGACAACCCGATGCTGCGGTTCTACGACAACTTCAACTCGGCCGACCCCACCGCGCAAAGCGAAGCCCTGGGTGACGATGCCGTGAAGGCCAGCACCTACGGCGTGATGAACCTGAAGCGCAGCATGGGCTACCTGCTGCCGGGCATGGTGAAGCTGGGCGAGGACTACAGCGAATTGAACCGCTTCTGGGGTTCGCTGACCTCGCAGATGCGCACCTACATCGGTCACGTGGTGACCGTAGTCGGTGGCGTGGAGCAGATCGACTACCGTGGCGGACGAGGGGGAGACGTTTACTATCCCGTGAGCCCGCAGCGCCAAAAGGATGCCGTCAAGTGGATCGTGGACAACGTGCTGACCACCCCGACGTGGATGGTGCCGAAGGACATCACCAATAAGCTGGGCAGCGATGGCGGCACCAGCCAGGTGCTGGCGATGCAGCTGAGCGCCCTCGGTGGCCTGACGCAGGACGCCCGCCTGACGCGGATGATCCAGAACCAGGTGCACCAAGGTAGCGCGGCCTACACCGTGCCGATGATGATGCGCGACATTCGCCAAGGCGTGTTCGGTTCGGTCGAAGGCCGCAACTTCACGCTGGATGTCTATCAGCGCAATCTTCAGCGTGCCTACGTGCAGGCTCTGATGCCGCGCATGGCGCCGGACGCCACCGTGGCTCGTCCCTATGCCGTGGCCGAAATGGAAGCCCTGCGTGCGCTGCTCAGCTCGGCCGCTGGCCGCGCCGGAGATGAGGAAAGCCGCATCCACCTGCGCGACCTCGCCCGCATGGCCGAGTGGGCGCTGGCGAACCCCGACAAGGTGGCTCCGCCGGCCGCTGCCGCACCGGCCGCGCCGCAGGGACGCCCCGGCATGAGCTGCTGGATCTGCGACCACCACCTGCTGTAAGGGCAACCTGACGACGGATCAACCCCGGAGACACGCCTGTCTCTGGGGTTCTTCTTTGGTCCAGGCCCTGCGGCGATGGGTGTCGCTTGGTAAGGTGAAGCCATGAACCCGAGGCTCGCCTCTTCGCCGTCCCTTTACCTGCGTCAGCACGCAGGGGATCCGGTGGATTGGTACCCGTGGGGAGAGGAAGCGCTCGCACGGGCGATGGCTGAGGACAAGCCGATCTTCCTCAGCGTGGGCTACAGCAGTTGCCACTGGTGCCACGTGATGGCGCACGAGTCGTTCCAAGACCCCGAGGTGGCGCGGGTGCTGAACCATTCCTTCATCAGCATCAAGCTGGACCGGGAGGAGCGCCCCGACCTCGATGACCTCTACATGACGGCCCTGCAACTGGCCATGGGGCACGGGGGCTGGCCGATGACGATCTTCCTCACGCCGGACCTGAAACCGTGGTTTGTGGGGACCTACTTCCCGCGCAACGCCCGGGGGGAGGTGCCGGGATTTGTCACGGTGGCTTCCAGCTTGGCGCAGGCCTGGCAAGACCAGCGGGCGGACATCCAGGAGCGCGCGGATGAGTTCGCGGCGGCGATTGACCAAGTGCGGGAGCGCACCCTGCCCGCGGAGCGGGCGCGGCTGGATATTGCCCTGGTGGACGGGGCGATCCGGACTCTTCACAGCGACTTTGACCACGAGCGGGGCGGCTACGGTGACAAGCCGAAGTTCCCGCCCTTCTCGACCCTTGAATACTTGCTGAAGTACGCCTCGGCCCGCAACATGCTGCCCGGCGATGCCGCCACTACGGATAGCTTGGTGCAAGAGGCGGCCTACCAGGCACTCTTCACCCTGGAGTGCATGGCGAATGGGGGCATCCACGACCGGGTGGGGGGTGGTTTCCACCGCTACAGCACAGACGGAGAATGGCGCCTGCCGCACTTTGAGAAGATGCTGAGCGACAACGCCCAGATGCTGGCGCTCTACGCCACCGCCGGGCGGATTGTGGAGGACGATTCAATCCAGAGCGTCTTTAAGCAAGTCGAGGAAGGGATTCTGCGCTGGTTGCGAGAAGAGATGTGGTTACCAGATGGTTCGTATGCCAATGCATTGGATGCGGATGTGGACGGGGAAGAGGGAACCACTTACACCTGGTCTTGGAGTGAATTACAGTCCTTGCTGGGGGATCAAATGGGAGCCTTCGCGGAAGCCCATGGCCTGCGCCCCGAAGGGAATTTCCACGATGAAGCCACGGGGCAACTCATGGGGCAAAACCTGTTGCTCGGCCCCCTCGATCCGGACTGGGCCGGGGCTTATACCAAGTTGCGCGAGGTGCGGCGGGATCGCCCGCAACCGCAGCGGGATGAGAAGGCGATTGCGGCCGTGCAGGGGCTGCTCATCGGGGCGCTGGCCTTTGCCGATGCGCTGGCAGAAGCCCAGGCGCTGGCCGCCAAGTGGGCCGCATTTGATCCGGAGTCATTGCCGCATATGCTTGTGCATGGCGAGCCGCACGGGGAAGCCTTCCTCGATGATTTTGCGTTCCTCATTCAAGGATTCTTAAGGTTAGCTGATAGTTCAGGTAACGAACAATGGCGAGAAGCGGCCCACCGATTTGCCGAGGTGATGATGGCGCGATTCCGCGATGACGAGGTGGGAGATTTCTTCTACCAGCCGGCGCACATGGGGATCGGGTTTGCCCGGGCCAAGCCCATTCTCGACCAAGCCGTGCCCAGCGCCAACGGCTCAGCGATTCTGGTGCTGCAGCGTTTGGGATTCGCCGAAGACGCCGCTCGCGCCCTGCGCGCCAACCTCGGCTGGATCGAGCGCATGCCGCAATCTTGCGAGAGTCTGCTCTCGGCGGCCCTGGCCCACATCATCGCCCAGGGGCCAGATGAGGCGACGAGTGCCCCCGTCACCCCCACGAAACTCAACGTGCGCCTGGAAACCCAAGAAGTCACTCCCAGCGACGATGGCTGGGCGCACACCGCGCTTCTGATCGAGATTCCTGAGGGCTACCGCATCAACTCAACGGATCCCCCGGCCAAGTGGCTGATCCCCACCACGCTCCACATTGACCACTTGCTGGGCGAGGCGGGATTCCCCAGCGCCACCGATGACCACTACGAAGGCCATCTTCGGGTCCCCATCCGCCTGCAGCCGCGCGGCAAAACCACGGCGTTCACGCTCCGCCTGCGTTACCAGCTCTGCACGGACCGGGAATGCCTCGCTCCGGCCGAAGCCGAAGTCGAAGGCATCGTGATTCAAGACTAGCCGAGGTGCAGATAGCGGCGCGGCACCCGCGTCATCAGGCGGCACACCACTTCGTGGGTATTGGTTTGGCTCAGCTCGGCCAGGCGGCTGGCCGGAACCCCAGGGCCAAGCAGGGTCACCACATCGCCAACCGCCACCTCGGGGATGTCGGTGACGTCCACCATCAATTGGTCCATGCACACCATCCCGATCACGGGCGCCTCTTGCTCGCCAATGCGGACTGCTCCCTTGTTGCTCAACGAGCGCGCATAGCCATCGCCGTAGCCCGCACCGATGGTGGCCACGCGCGTGGGGCGGTTTGCGGTCCAGGCCCGCAGGTACCCGACGTATTCACCTGGGGCCACATCGCGCATGGCGATGATGCGGGCTTTCCAATGGAGCAGGGGCCGGGCTTGCCCCCCTAGCCAGTGCGCCGGGTCGAGACCGTAGGCCACCAAGCCAATCCGAACGAGGTCAAATCGAATGTCAGGGAAGCGCAATGCGCCTCCGCTGGCCGCTGCGTGCACCTTTCCGGTGGGCAAACCCGCCGCCCGCACCGCCGCGATGGCCTGCGCAAACCGGGCGGACTGTTCATGCACCGCGACATCATTGCTTGCATCCGCCAAGTGGTGGGCAATCCCCACCATCTGGATAAACTCACACGGCAAAGCGGCTTGAACTAAGTTCACCAGGGCACCCGGATCGCATCCAAATCGGTGCATCCCTGAGTCCACCTTCAGGTGGACACCGACCTTACGCCCCAGTTGCCGCCCGGCTTCATCAAAGGCTCGGAGCGTTTCCGCATCCTCGATGAACACCTCGATCCCGTAAAACGCCGCCTGTTCGGCTTCGATGGTAAGGCATGGGGACATCGCCATCACCGTCCCGTCAATCCCGGCATCGCGCAGCGCAATGGCTTCTTGAATGGTGGCCACGGCCACCCGGTTCGCCCCGTGGCGGAGAGCATGACGCGCAATCGGCACCAATCCATGCCCGTATCCGTCCGCCTTCGCCACGATGGCAATCTCCGGATGCGGACCCAAAGCCCCCCGTATTGCCGCGAGGTTATGGGTCAGGGCATCCAGGTTGATTTCAGCCCATGTGCGCGGATACGGTTGCACCATGTAAGGATGACACGTTGCCTGTGGAGATTACGGACTTGACAGGACTCCACCGAAAGGTGGACACTGGAACTCATGACTGGTCGCCGCGAGATGATTGCCGCCAAAGCCTACGAAATGATGGGTGATTTTGGGCTGGAATCTGTCCATGCCCGCACGGTGGCGTCCGAACTAGAGATCAACCACGCCACGGTTCACTACTACTTTCCCAAGCGGGTGGACCTGCTACTGGGCGTGGCAGAACAAGCGCTTTACCGCCTGAACCTGGACCGCACCGCGTTCTATGAAGATACCGCCACGGCCCACGACCGGCTGATGGCCGACGTGGAACTGGCCGAAGCCTACGGCAGCAAGGGCAGCCGCTTCTTCCGCGTGGTGCAGGGCCTCTTTGTCGCCAGTCTGGGCGAACCCAAGCTGCGCCCCGCCGCCCAAAAGGTTTACAAGGCATACCGTGATGGCCTGGCCACTCAGCTGGAAGGAGCCAAGGTCAAAAAGCGCTCGCCCTACGGCGATGCGGACCTCCTCGCCGCCACGCTCATCGGCGCCGGGCTCGTGTCTCAGCTTCACGATGGCAAGGGCGGTAGCAAGCTGATTCAGCAAGTGACCGAGAGCATCGAAGGCACCGGCACCATCTCGTAACCGGCTACACGGACGACGAAGCGGGCTGGGCCGCCTTCCAGCACGCCACTCGCTGGCCGCCGGGGCAATCTACCATGGGTGGCTCCTTTTGGCACGCTTCAAAGGCAAAGGGGCATCGGGGGGCAAACGAACAACCCGCCGGCAACTGGCCAAAGAAGGGCGGCGACCCCGGAATCGTGGTCAGGCGCGTCAGCCCTGGTTGTGGCACGGCCGCCAACAAAGCTTGCGTGTAGGGATGCTGAGGGTGATGCAACACCGCCGAGGGGCTGCCGTTTTCAATCACTTGACCGGCATAGAACACCGCCACTTCATCGGCCACCGCCGCCACCACACCGATATCGTGGGTAATCAACATAACGGCGGTGCCGTGCTCGGCCTGCAGTTCGCGTAGCAGGCGCAGAGTCTGGGCCTGCAGCGTCACGTCCAGGGCGGTGGTCGGCTCGTCCGCCACGATCACTTGCGGCTGGGTGGCAAAGGCCGCCGCAATCACCACGCGCTGGCGCTGGCCGCCGCTCATTTGGTGCGGAAACTTGCGCGCGCTCTGTTCGGGGCTTGGCACGCCCACCTTGCGCAGCCATTCCACGGCCTCGCTCCAAGCTGAACTCTTGCCCAGCCCTCGGTGCAGCCGCATCACTTCCGCAATCTGGTCGCCCACCCGCATCATCGGGTTCAGGCTGGTGAACGGGTCTTGCATGATCATGCTCACCGTCGCCCCGCGCAGGCCGCGCCATTGCGCTTCCGAAAATCGGGTCACATCATTCGCGCCGATGCGCAAAGAGCCGCCGTCAATGCTGGCCCCCGCGGGCAGCATGCCCATCAGGGTCAGGCCCGTCATGGTCTTGCCGCAGCCGCTTTCGCCCACCACACCCAGCGTCTTGCCGGCATGCAAGGTCAGGTTCACGCCCCGCAGAATCTGGGTTCCCCGCACCGAGACGTTCAGGTCCCGTACATCTACGATAGGCTCTTGCATTCATTTCCATGATAGCCGACGTTGCAACCAGGTATTCTAGAACCTATGTCGGCAACCATCCGCGTCGCCATTTCCGACGACGAGATGCCCTATAGAAACGCGATCCAGCGCACTCTTGGCCTAATGCCCGAGTGCCAGATCACGGGTGTATACAAAGACGGTCAGGAGGCCCTCGACGGTTGTCTCGCGGATCCGCCCGATGTCCTGCTTACGGACATCAACATGCCGCGCATGAACGGCATCGAATTGGTCCAGCGCCTGCTCAAGAAGGAGAAGGACGTCCGCGTGGTGGTGCTCACCATCAACGAGGAAGACGATGTG
This sequence comes from uncultured Chthonomonas sp., assembly GCA_964509165.1. Taxonomy (GTDB): domain Bacteria; phylum Armatimonadota; class Fimbriimonadia; order Fimbriimonadales; family Fimbriimonadaceae; genus JAHBTC01. The sequence continues at coordinate 18,701 of CAZDWU010000010.1, forward strand.
GTGTTCGAAGCCTTCCGCGCCGGGGCCCTGGGCTATTTGCTCAAGACCTCCACCCCGCAAGAAGTCATTGACGCCATCCGCCTGGCCCACCGAGGGGAAGCCAAGATCACTCCGCGCATCGCCACAAAGGTGGTGGAAGACTTCCGCCGCGTGAAGGAAGATGACGAGACGGACGACAGCGAACTGTACGTGCTCTCCGACCGCGAGACCGAAATCCTCGAGCTCATTGCCAAGGGCATGCGCAACAAGGAGATCGCTCTCCATCTCTCCATCGCCGAGAAGACCGTGAAGAATCACGTGTCCAACATCCTGAAAGCCCTGCAAGTGAACAGCCGCACCGAAGCCGCCATGAAGGCCGTGCGCGCCAAGCTTGTGCAAGGCAACTGAACAAATCGGAACGGATCACCGTCTGCCCGTTGTGTAGCGGCTCATATGAGTTGCACAAAGAGGACAGACGATGATTCGTTTCCAAACTTTGCTTGTCGCCAGCAGCCTGCTGGCCGTTAGCGTCGCGCAATCGCCCGTGGTGGGCTTTTCCGAAGGTCGAGGGGTTGCCCTCAACGCCAATGGCGGGCGCGTGAACTTCCAATACAACGGGTCCAAGCTTCAAGACGGCACCGTCCGGGGTGGGGGTACCTTTACCTTCCGTTCGCGCTCGGGAAGCGAAACCGCCGCCATCACCGTACGCGAGTGGCGTGTCTTTGGCGCGAACGTACCGGTGGCCGAAATGGGTGGCCCCGCACGCGTGGTTTTTGAAAGCCCGCAAGGTCGCCGCGTGGTGGAAGGCAAGCTCTCTCTCCGTGTGGCCGACCTGCGCACGAGCCCCAATGATCCGGTGGACCGCCGCGACACCATCCGCCTCGTGATCACAAACCCTGAGAACAACGTGGTCTTCCGCTACGAAGGAGCGGTGCGCGAGGGCAACCTCGTGGTGCGCGCCCGCTAACTGGGCTTCTTAGGAGCGCGCCCGGTTTCACGCACCGGGACGCGATCACTCGGCTGGAGGCCCACCAAAGCCTTCAGCCGATCCACATCCTTCATGGGCAGTCGGCGGCATTCGCCCGGTTGCATGCCCTTTATCGTGAGGTGAGCAATCCGCACGCGCGAGAGATCCTTTACCGGGTGCCCGATGGCCTCCATCATTAGGCGTACTTGGCGCTTGCGGCCCTCGTGAATCACGATCCTGAGCGTGGCCTGGTGGCCCTCCGGGCTGGCGTAGACCATGTTCACCTGCGCCGGGTGGGTGCGCTTGCCTTCGATCGTAATGCCGCGCTCGAGGCGCGCCAAATCACGGTCATCCGGCACGCCAAAGCAGTTGACTTGGTACTCCTTGTCCACCTGGTAGCGCGGGTGCGCCATGCGCAACGCAAACTCGCCGTCGTTGGTCAGCAAGATCAGCCCACTGGTGTCCTTGTCCAGGCGACCAATCGGCACCAGCCCTTGCACGCTGGGCGGGAAGAACTGCACCACGGTCGGGCGGCGACGCTCGTCGCTGAGGGTGGTGAGGTAGCCCTTGGGTTTGTTCAGGATGAAGTAGGCCGATTCTGGCTGCTCGATCAGGTCGCCATCCGCCCGAACCACATCGGTGGGGGCCACGCGGTAAGCCGGGTTGTCCTCCACCTGCCCGTTCACGGTCACGCGGCCTTCGCGGATCAGTTCCGCCGCCTTGCGCCGGCTGGTGAGGCCCGCGCGCGCCAAAAAGTGGTTCAGCGTCACGAACGGTACCGCGAGGAGGGAGTCGTCCGGGTCGGGCGCGCGTCACGCGGAGCTTGGGCTCGGTTCGGGCTGGGCCGCCGCTGAGGGGCCGGAGAGGTCGGACGCGGCGCGGGCGCTGGTCGGCGAAGAGGGGCCGTGGCCATCGGGCGTCGCCGACGCATTTGCTTGCGGGCGCGGTTGCGGCGCAGGGTCGTGCCGCCGATGCCCGCCAGCCCGACAAGATAAGTCCACGGGGAGGTGGCGATAGCCGCTATGAGCGACTTTCGCGGGGCGTCTTCGGCCGCCAACAGGTTCACCTCAATCTTATGGCCGGGAGTGGGCTCCAGCGTGGCGACGGCCACGATGTCACCCTTCTTGAGGCCGGCTTCCACCGGGGTTTCGGTGTTCCACTTCAGAGTCGGCTTGGGGCCTTGCGGCACAAAAACGTTCACGTCTTCGGCCACGGTCAATGGCAACTCGGACGCCCAGCCGCCCTTCATGGGCATGCGGCCCACCACTTGGTTGGCCTGGGCCATGGTCACGGTTTGCCACTCGGTGTCAACCCATTTGGTGACCTCACGGATATCGTTGATCCACTTATCACTCTTCAGGATGACGGTGAGAATCGTGGTGCCTTGTTGCTCCACGGCACTCACGTAGCACTCGCCGGCGGCATTGGTGAAGCCCGTTTTGATGCCGATGGCGCGGGGCTCCTCTGCCAAATACTTGTTGCGCGATTCCATGACCGAGAAGCCCGTGTTGAGGCTGCGTGAGATGGGCTCGCGCTGCTTCTTCACCATCTCGCGGAAGGGCGGGTACTTCATCGCGGCCGTGGCAATCTTGGCGAGGTCGCGGGCCGTGGTGTAGTGGTCGGGCTCGGGCATCCCGTGGGGCGTCACAAACACGGTATCAGTCGCCCCGAGGGTGCGGGCACGCTCGGTGGCAATGCGGGCGAACCCCGGCAAGCTCCCCCCGATGCGGTTGGCTATCACCACGCAGGCGTCATTGGCGCTACGCAGCATCATCGCGTGGCAAAGGTCGCGCACACTCACCCGCTCCCCGGGCTGCAAAAACATGGACGAGCCTTCGACCTTCTTGATGTCGGCGGGCGCGGTGAGAACATCCTCGGGTTGCAGATAGTCCAGCGCCAACATCGTCGTCATGATCTTGGTGGTGCTGGCCGGAAAACGGCGGGTGTCGGCCTTATATTCATAAAGCACTTGCCCCGTCTTCATATCCATGATCAGGAGGCTTTGCGCGGTGTGTTTGGGTCCGAATTCAGGCGTGATGAGGGGGTATTCGTTGGCTTGAGCAATGGCTGCGGCGCCCCCACCCCATATGGCCGTAGCGATCATCCATGATTTCAAGGCTCGCACCATACCGTCAGGATACACCTTCAGGCTCGGCATTGCTGTCCTCTTCCGCAAGGTTTTCGAGCGGTAAATGCTCTTCTTCGTCCCGGGCCGGGTGGTCTAAGCCTTCAATGGTGGGCAAATCATCCAGATCGTTGAGCTGGAACACGTGCAAAAAGTGCTGCGTGGTGCCGTAAAGAATGGGGCGGCCGGGGGCGGATTTTCGCCCAACCTCGCCAATCAATCGCCGGTCAACCAATTGCCGAATGGCGTAGGCGCTATCCACCCCGCGAATCTGGTCGATCTCGTGTGAGGTCATGGGCTGCTGATACGCCACCACCGCCAAAACCTCGAGCAAAGACCGGCTCATCCGTTGCGGTTGGGGCTGCAAGAACTGCGCGACCAACGTGGCAAAGATGGGCTTGGTCGCCATTTGGTAGCCGCCCGCCAGGCGCACGAGTTGCACCGGACCACTGACGGCAAACTGCCGGCTCAGGCGCGCCAGACTCTCCTCGATGGCGTGTTGCGGTGTGCCCAGCAGGGTGGCCATGTCCTCGGGCGTCACCGGGCTCTCCGCCACAAAGAGCAAGGCGTGAATCTGGTCGTCCAGGCTCAGACTATCCAAGGTGGGGCACCCCTTCGGGCATGCTGCCCGCCTGCCCAAACCGCACATCCTCGCCGTCCATCACCACGCTGGCCTGGCCCAGCCGGATGAGTTCCAGCAGGGCCAAGAACCACCACACCGCCTCACTGCGTGTGAAGGGCGGCGGCACGATGTCCACCAGGGATTGAGGCACCAAAGGCAACGCCTTCCATACGATCTGAATCTGCTCGGCCATGCTCCGGCGCGGGCGGCCAAGAATCGGCGGCGGATCGGGTTCGGCCTTGGCCATCAGGGCGGCAAAGGCCCGGGCCAGCGCGTCGGGGCCAACCCCGGTGGGGGCCACCACGTTCTCGTAGCCGCCGGGGTCGCCGTGTCGGAAGAACCACCGCCCGCGTTCCTCGCGCCGCTCGATCAAAGCCGCCAGCGCCGGCTGGAACTTCTCCACGGTGGGCAGCACGAAGGACGAGATCACCTCGTCGTCTTCCTCCTCTTCGTCCTCCACGCGGGGCAGGATGTGGGCGGCCTTGCGCTCCACCAGGTAGGCCAGCGCGGATAATGCCAAAGCGGCACTCTCCACGTCCGTGTCGCCGATGGCCATCAGGTAGTCCATGTAAGCGCGGCTGAGCGCCACCAGGGGCACGCCCTTCAGTTCCACCTTGTTCTCGCGCACCGCCAAGATCAGCACGCCCAGCGTGCCACTGAACGCCGGCGATTCGATATGGAGGACCGGAAGCGAGTGCCAACCTAGCCAGGCCAGCCGCTCCGTTTGGGCGAGAGAGTTTGCCATAAGGCAAAGTTCGGGACGATGGAGGCCAAGCAAACGCCGCGCCACGGGTACATTCCCGGGCGTAGGAACGCGCATGGTGGTGTGGATAACTGGGGGGTGCGGGTTTATCGCCTCCAATTTCTTGGTTCGATATGTGCCCGAGCACCCGGAGATCCGGTTTATCAATGTGGACGCCCTGACGTACGCGGCCAACCCCGAGAG
>CAZDWU010000010.1:23439-33752 GCA_964509165.1 uncultured Chthonomonas sp.
CTGGGCAACGACGAATCCACCACCGAGGCCAGCCCCTACAAGCCCGGAAACCCCTACAGCGCCAGCAAGGCCGCCGGGGACCACCTGGTGCGCGCCTACGCCCGCACGTTCGGGCTCCGGGCGTGCATCACCCACTGCAGCAACAACTACGGCCCGCGCCAAGCCCCGGAGAAGCTCATCCCGCGCATGATCGCGCGCATCCAGGCCGGGGAATCCTTGCCGGTCTACGGAGAAGGCAAGCAGCGCCGCGACTGGCTCCATGTCAATGACCACAACGCGGCCATTTGGGCGGTGATGGAGCGGGGCCAGGACGGCGAAACCTACGATATTGGCGGCGGCGAAGAAATGGAGAACATCGGCATCGTGCACGAGCTTTGCGCCGTGATGGCCTCGCTCACCGGGCAACCGGAAGCTCAGTACCGCGAGTTGATTACCTTCGTTCCGGATCGCCCGGGGCACGACTGGCGCTACGCCATTGATTCCACCAAGATCCGCCGCGAACTAGGTTGGCAGCCCGCCGTGAGCTTCGCCGAAGGACTGCGCAGCACGGTGGAATGGTATCTGGCCAACCCCGAATGGGTGGCCGCCGCCCGCAGCCGATTGGAGGTGGCCCACGCGTGACGGACCAGGGCATTATCCTCGCTGGGGGCAGCGGTACCCGTCTCTATCCGGTGACCAAGGGCGTGAGCAAACAACTCGCCCCGCTCTACAACAAGCCGATGATCTACTACCCCCTCGGAGTGCTGATGCTGGCGGGGATCCGGCGGGTGCTCATCATCACCACGCCCGAGGATAAGCCTGCCTTCCAGCGCTTGCTGGGCAACGGCAGCGACTGGGAGATGGAGATCGAGTACGCCGTACAACCCTCGCCCGACGGCCTCGCGCAAGCGTTTATCATCGGTGAGTCCTTCATTGGCGGTCGACCGACGGCGCTGGTGCTGGGCGACAACATCTTTTATGGCGGCGGGTTTACCGGGCTTCTGCGCTCGGCGGCCTCGCGCACCGAAGGCGCCACGGTCTTCGCTTACTCCGTGCGCAATCCGCAGGATTACGGCGTGGTGGAGTTCAACGCGGCGGGCCAGGCCATCGGGCTGGAAGAGAAGCCCGCCCACCCGCGCAGCAGCTTTGCCGTCACCGGTCTCTACTTCTATGACAACACGGTGGTGGAGCGGGCCAAGGCCCTGAAGCCCTCACCGCGCGGCGAACTGGAAATCACCGACCTCAACCAGACTTATTTGGACGACGGGCTGCTGCACGTAGAGACGATGGGGCGCGGCTACGCCTGGCTGGACACGGGCACCCACGAGAGCATGCTCGAGGCCGCCAACTTTGTCCGGGCGATTGAGCAGCGGCAGGGCCTTTATATCTCGTGTCCGGAGGAGATCGCCTTCCGGAACGGCTGGATTGACGGGAAGCGCCTGATGGCCATTGCCGGGCCGATGCGCAAGAACGAATACGGCCAGTATCTGCTGGCCCTGGCCGAGGATCGTCCGTGAAAGTCGAGGCCCTCGCCATCCCGGAAGTGCTGGTCATCACGCCGCCGCGATTCGGGGATGATCGCGGCTACTTTCAGGTGCTGTACGAAGCCCGCGCCTACGCCGAGATTGGTCTGACCGACCCGTTTGTGCAAGACAACGCGTCGTTCTCAGCGCGGGGGGTGCTGCGGGGCCTGCACTGGCAGATCCCGAACCCGCAAGGGAAGCTGGTGCAGGCGCTGACCGGCGAGGTGTGGGATGTGGCGGTGGATATCCGCCAGGGGTCGCCGACCTTCGGGCAGTGGGTGGCCGCCACGCTTTCCTCGCAGGTGGGCAACCAAATCTGGGTGCCGCCGGGGTTTGCCCACGGCTTTTTGGTGCTCAGCGAGACGGCCCTGGTGGCCTACAAGAACACCACTGCCTACGAACCCCAGGGCCAGTGCAGCCTGCGGTGGGATGACCCGCGGTTCGGCATTGAGTGGCCCGACCTGGGCATGGCGCCCGTGCTCAGCCCCAAGGATGAAGCCGGGTGGACCACCGACACCGTGCCGCCCGCAATGTGGCCGCAGTTCTAACTGGCGGCTTCGGTCTTCGGCTCGGGTTTGACTTCGGGGAGCTGCGCGGCCAGCCGGTGCGCCAAAGCCGCGCCGACGAGGATCTCTTCGTCCGCCACCATGTCCGCCCCGGCCACGTCCAGTTCGGTGGCGAACTGGTGGTAGCGCGCCCGCGCGATCACCGGCACATGGGGGGCCAGGCGTTTGCATTGCCCCACCACCACGCGGCTCGCCCCGAAATCGGGGATGCTGACGATGACCCCGAGGGCTTCGCTGAGGTGAACGTGCTCCAGGATATCGGCCGAACGGGCATCGCCGATAAAGCTCGGGTGGCCGCACTGCTCGGCCTTCGTCACTTCGCGCGGCCCCATATCCAGCACCACCGGCCGATGCCCAAGCTCCCGTAGCACCTTCACCGCCGCCTCGCCGCTTTCGCCGTAGCCAATGACCAGAATGTGGCCGCTCAGGCGCATGGTGGCTTGTTGTTCGCGCTCGCGTTTGGCCAGGGCGCGGAGGGGCATCAGCCGCTTGGCCACGCTTCGGGCCAGCTTGGGCGCGCGGGGCACCATGAAGGGCGCGATAAGCAAGGTGACCAGCGACACCGCCACCACCCCCTGGAACACCGGCTCCGAAATCGAGCCCCCCGTGCGGGCAATCCCCGCCAAGACGAAGGAGAACTCCCCGACCTGCGCCAGGGCAATGGCGGTGGCCAGCGAGTCCACAATCCCGGGCAGGAACGCGCGTAGCGAGATGTGCGTGATGAGGATCTTGCCGACGATGACGGCGACACTGGCCAGCAGCACCCAGCCGAGGTGAGCGCCGATCCATTGCAGGTCGGCCAGCAAGCCCACCGAGACGAAAAACAGGGTGACGAAGAGCGTGCGGAGGGGCATCACGTCCGCGCGGAGCTGGTCGGCAAACCGGTTGTCGGCCAGTAGCATCCCGGCCACAAAGGCCCCCAAGGCCGGGGAGAGCTTGAGGTCGTGCGCCGCCCAGGTGGCCCCCACGCAGGTAGTGATGCCGAGCAGGATGACCAATTCGCGGTTGCGGGCCACCGCCTTCTCATCCAGGATGCGCGGGACCACGAAGGAGACAAACCCCACCAACCCGAGCGTGAGAACGCCCGTGTTGATCACCGCCTTGCCGACTTCCTTGGCGACGCTGCCCGTGTTCTGGGAGAGGAATGTGACGAGAAGCACCAACGGCACCAGGGCCAGGTCTTGGAGCAAGAGCACGCCCAGTGCCCGCCGCCCGTGGACGTGGTCGAGTTCGGCGCGGTCGCGCAGGATGCGGAGCACTACCGCCGTGCTGCCCAGCGAGAGCACGGCCCCCACCGAGATCGCCCCGGCAAACGTAAGTCCGAATCCGAGGCTAACCCCCGCCGCCACGAGGGTGATGAGAACGATGCTGAGCAGGCCAGCAAACAGGGTCCGGCTGCCAAGGGCCTTCACTTGCCGCCAACTGAACTCGAGGCCGATGGTGAACAGCAGCAGGGCCACCCCGATTTCGGCGAGCAGGCTGATTTCCGCGCCGCCTTCAATGAGTTTGAGGGCACCCGGGCCAACAATGAGCCCCGCTAGCAGGTAACCCGCGATGCTCGAGATTCCGATTCGTTCGCACAGCAAGCCGGCCGCCAGGGCGGCGGCCAGAGCGGTCACGATATCGAGAACCAGCATCCAGGTCATGAATGGCCCCATTATGAGGAATCCCAAGCGAGTGTCAGCCGTACAATACTTAGATGCCGATTGCCGCCCTCTTGATGACGCAATTGATGGCCCCGCAAGCCAGCCCCACCTCCATGACGGTCTACGCCCCCGAGCACTACCAAGCCAACACGCCCTTCTCCGCGATGGTGGTAATTGAGCTCGAGCGCGGATGGCACATCTACTGGCAGAACGCCGGCGACACCGGCGCCCCCACCAGAATCAAGTGGAACCTGCCCGAAGGCTGGACCGTGAGCGAACCCACGTGGCCCACCCCGCACAAGTTTGAAGAGCCCGGCATGGTCTCCTTTGGCTACGAGGACCGGCTGGTGCTGGCCTACCAAATCACCCCGGCGGCGGGCAGCGGCAGCGTAACCCTGCAGGCCAAGGGCGAGTGGCTGCAGTGCAAAGAGATGTGCACCCCGGGCGACGGGGAAGCCTCGGTGACCATGAAGGAGGGCGCGGGCGAACCCAGCTGGCCCAACTTCTTGAAGCCCGAAACGTTGATGGCGCAATTCCCCATGGGGCCGGTGAAGACCACCGCTACTTGGGGCCAAACGGGCCCGGTGGTGAAGGTGCCCGCGCACGAGCGACTGAAGGACGCGGTGAAGTTTGAGGTGTATCCCGAGCAGGAATCCACCCTCGACCATGGCAAGACGGTGAAAACTTTACGAAAAAGTGGAGATAACTGGACGATGACCCTTTTGGCCAGTTCGTATCTTGCAGAGAAGCCCGCAGAACTTCGACTGGTCCTCGTGCCTCTCAACCGAGAGGGCAAGCGCCTGAACGCCGGTATCCGGCTGATCGCCAGCGTGGAATAGTCGAAGCCCTGCGGCAAGGGAACAGAACATGCTGACTTCTATGCTGGCCATGGCCGCCATGGCTCAAAACGCGGAGGGCCCCCAGGTGGGCGCGACGGCTCCGAGTTGGACGCTGACCGACACGAAGGGCAAGACCCATCGCCTGGAAGACTTCCGGGGCAAGTACGTGGTGATGGAATGGACCAACCACCAATGCCCCGTGGTTGTTCGCCACTACCGCGATGGCGACATGCAGGCCACCCAAAAGTGGGCGACCGAAAAGGGCGTGGTGTGGGTGAACATCGTGAGCAGTGCCGCCGGCAAGCAGGGCCATATCGACGCTGACCAAGGCAATCAGATCATGAAGAGCCAAGGCTGGGGCGCCACGGCACTGTTGCTGGACCCGAGCGGGCAAGTGGGCCGGCGCTACGGCGCGCGCACCACGCCGCACATGTTTGTGGTGAACCCGGAAGGGAAGGTCATCTACATGGGGGCCATTGACGACAAGCCGAACGGACCGGCCCGCGAAGCCAAGAACCTGGTGAAGGCGGCGCTGGAAGACGCCTGGGCCGGACGAGCCGTGGCCGTGAGCGCCAGCCAACCCTACGGCTGCTCGGTCAAGTACTAAGCCGCTTTCTTCGGCACAAAAAGAATCCCCCGCGTCCCAAATTGGGAAACGGGGGATTTTGTTGTTGAAGGCCGGGGTTAGCCGTTGAGAGCTTCGGCGCCGCCCACGATTTCCAGGATTTCCTTGGTAATCGCGGCTTGGCGGGCGCGGTTGGCGGTCAGGGTCAGGTCGGCAATCATCTTGCCGGCATTGTCCGTGGCGCTCGTCATGGCCGTCATGCGGGCTCCGTGCTCGCTCGCGCTACTTTCCAGCATCGCTTGGTAAACCAAGGTGAGCAAGTACTTGGGCAGAAGCAAGCTCAGGAGCTGATCCGGTTGCGGCTCGAACTTGTAGTCGCCGGCGGATTGAGCGGATTCATCCGACTCTTCGCGCTGCGGCGGCTCGATGGGCAACACTTGCACGATCTCCGGCGTCTGGCGGATCGGCGAGTAGAACCGGCTGTAGCACACGAACACGGCGTCGGTTTCGCCGTTTTCGTACATCTCACGGATGCGGCGCGTGACTTCCACGGCATCATCCAGGCCCGCACCGGCGGTCGGCACCGTGTGGGTGTCCACCACGTCGTAACCGCGCTTGCCAAAGAAAACGTTGCCCTTCTTCCCAACCGCGAACAGGTTCACGGTGAACTCTTGCGCCTTCAGCCAGTCGCCCGCCTTGCGGAGTAGGTTGGTGTTATACGAACCCGCCAAGCCGCGCTCGGCCGTGATGAGTAGCAGAGTCGCCTTCTTGATGGGGCGTCGCTCCAGCAGCGGATGCGGCGGCAAATCACCGGCGCCCCCCACACTCTCCATGAACTCCCGCATCTTTTGGCTATACGGGCGCGCTTCTTCCACGCGCATCTTGGCGCGGTTGAGGCGTGCCGCCGCCACCAGCTTCATCGCGCGCGTAATTTGCTGGATGTTTTTGCTGGTGCGGATGCGTTGTCGGATTTGCTTAAGCGACGCCATAGTTCTTGAGCTTTAGTTGGCCTTGAAGATTTCGACGTACTCTTCGCACGCCTTGCGGATCTTGCCTTCCAGGTCGTCCGTCATCTTCTTCTCGGTGGCAAGGAACTCGATCACGTCCGGGTAGCGGCTGTTGATGTGAGCCAGGAGGCCCTTTTCAAACGCGCCGACCTTGTCGTTCGGGATGTCGTCCAGGAAGCCGTTGGTACCGGCGAACACCGTGATGATCTGGTTCTCAACCGAGTACGGACTGGCCAGACCTTGCTTCAGCAGCTCGGTGAGGCGCTGGCCTCGGAGCAGCTGCAGCTGGGTGGCGCGGTCCAGGTCGCTCGCGAACTGGGCAAACGCCTGCACTTCACGGAACTGGGCCATTTCCAGCTTCAGTCGGCCGGCAACGGCCTTCATCGCCTTGATTTGGGCGTTCCCACCCACGCGGCTTACCGAGACCCCGACGTTAATGGCGGGGCGCACACCGGCAAAGAAGAGGTCCGGTTCGAGATAGATCTGACCGTCGGTGATGGAGATCACGTTGGTGGGGATGTACGCAGACACGTCGCCGGACTGGGTTTCAATCACGGGCAGAGCGGTCAGCGAACCACCGCCGCGCTCATTGGAGAGCTTGGCCGCGCGTTCCAGCAGGCGGGAGTGCAGGTAGAAAACGTCACCCGGATAGGCTTCGCGTCCCGGCGGGCGGCGAAGGAGCAGCGACATGGCGCGGTAGGCCACGGCGTGCTTGGAAAGGTCATCGTAGATCACCAGCGCGTGGCGGCTGCTGTCGCGGAAGTATTCACCCATCGCGGCCCCGGCGAACGGAGCGAGGTACTGGAGAGCGTTGGAGTCCGACGCACTGGCCACGACGACGATCGTGTACTTGAGGGCGTCGTTTTCGCGCAGGGTTTCCACCACGCGGGCGACGTTGGCCATCTTTTGGCCGATGGCGACATAGATGCAGTAGACCGGGTCCGCATCGCCGCGCTCGTGGGTGGACTTCTGGTTGAGGATGGCGTCAATGCAGATCGCCGTCTTACCGGTTTGGCGGTCGCCAATGATCAGCTCGCGCTGGCCGCGACCAATCGGGATCATCGCGTCTACGGCCTTGATCCCCGTTTGCAGGGGTTCGGTGACCGGTTGGCGGTCCACAACGCCCGGGGCATTCACTTCGATGAGCGACTTGCCTTCGGCGGCGATGGGGCCGAGCCCGTCCAGCGGTTGACCCAGCGGGTTCACCACGCGGCCGAGCATGGCTTCGCCCACGGGGACTTCCATGATGCGGCCGGTGCCGCGCACTTCTTGGCCTTCCTTGATTTCGGAGGCGTCACCCAGAAGCACGACCCCGATGGAGTCTTCTTCCAGGTTGAGAGCCAAGCCCGTCACGCCGCCCGGGAAGTCGAGCATTTCGCCCACTTGGCAGCCGGGGAGGCCGTAAACGCGGGCAATGCCGTCGCCCACTTGGATAACGGTGCCGACTTTGTCGGTGGCGTACTTGTTCTCGTAGCCTTGCAGTTCTTGCTGCAGGATGGAGGTGATTTCTTCGGGTCGGATGGCCATAGTCGTCGGTCTAGGTTTAGGCTTGGTTCAAAAGGTCTTTGACAATGCGTTCACGGAGGCGATCAAGCCCGCCGCGAAGACTGCCGTCAATGACAAGGTTGTCGTAAGTGACACGCACGCCGCCGATGATCTCGGGGCGCACAACAAAGGTCGGTTCCGGAGTGCGGCCCGTCGCTTGGGCCACCTTATCCATCAGGGATTGGCGTTGCGCCGCATCCAGCTCTTGGGCCGATTCCACCGTAACGGGAACGACCTGGCCGGTCTCTTGGCGCAGACGGATGAAGACATCGCGGATCGCATCGATCTCGGACTCGCGGTTCTTGCTCACCAGCAGGCGCAGAAGCGACATGGTGAGGCCGGTCACGCGGTCGCTGAACAGCTTGTCGTACATCTTCAGCCGGTCTTCGCGGCCAATGCGGGGGTTGCCGAGGAAGGATTGAAGATCCGGGTTGCCCTCAATCACCGCGCAGACGCCATTCAGATCGTCCTCAATGCTGGGGATGATGTTTTGCTTCTTCGCCGAGCCAAAAATGGCACGGGCGTAGCGGGCGGCAACGCGGGATTCGCTCATCGTCCGGGAACCTCAGCGGTGGCGATGAATTCGTCGATCAGGCGGCGATTGCGGTCGTTGTCCACGTTCTCGTTCAGCAACTTTTCGGTCGCTTGGAGCGAGAGGTCGGCCACGTGCAGTCGAACTTCGGCCAGCACCTTGTTGCGCTCGGCTTCCATTTCTTCGCGGGCCTTGCGCTGCATTTCTTCCACGCGGGCGTTGGCTTCGTTCACCATTTGGGTGCGCAGATCTTGGGCTTCCTTGATCTGGCTCTGAATCTGGTTGCGGGCGTCTTCTTCCGTCTGGATGATGCGCTTTTCGTAGTCGCTCTTCATCTGGGCCATCTCAGCGCGCAGGTTCTCCGCGTCAGCGAAGGTGCTTTCCAGCGAGTGCGTGCGCTGATCAATGGCTTCTTGCAGAGGCTTCAGGAAGAAGCTCTTGATGACCGGGAAAAGGATGAGGAAAACGCCAATGGCGGCCACGGTCTTCCCGAGGTCCAGCGGAATGCCTTGCGCCTCTAGATCTTTTTGGAAAGCGAGGAAGGCCGGCGGATTTGCGCTCACATTAGCGCCGCCGAGCATGAGAACCAAACCGATCACGACCAGAACGATCGTGGGGGCTCCACCAGACTTTTGCGTTTCTTGACTCATTGAAAACTTGAGAAATCAGGGGTGGAGGCGTTGCCGCCTCCACCAAAAGGAAGTGAAGGGTCTTAGCCCTTGAACGACGCGCCGCCCACGAAGACGGTGAGCAGGAACACGAGTTCGACGAACGCCAGGGCGATGATCATCGGGGTCTGCATCTTGCCGATGGCTTCCGGCTGGCGAGCCATGCCGTTCATGGCAGCGTAGCCGATGAGACCGAGGCCGATGGCAACACCGAGAGCAGCGATGCCGAGAGCGAAGGGCAGGTTAGATGCCGCAGCGACTTGAGCGAGAGTAGGGTTCATGGTTTTGGTTTCCGTTTTCTAGTTGAACAGATGTAAATCGTGTTTAGGCGTGGGCCGGTTCTCCGTGCCCGTGATCGTTGCCGTGGTCATGGCCGTGATCGTGACCATGTTCGTCCCCGTGGTGCTCATCGTGCGTGACCATGGAGACGTACACGCAGAAGAGGAGGGTGAAGATCATGGCCTGCACGATGCAGGTCAGGAGCTTGATCGGCATGAGGAACATCCCGATGGGGATATTCACGTCGAAGCCACCGATGTTGGCAATGTGCTTGCCGAGGTCGTTCATCGCGACCACCGCCTTGTGGCCCCCGTCGATGTTCCCGTAGAGTCGCAGGCTGAGCGAAACGTTCTTCATCGTTTCGGAAAGCAACTCGACGATGAAGATCATCGGAGTGATGAGGACGGCCAGCGCGAGCGGCAACTTCGGTCCCGCAAAGTGCGCGATGTGACCGAACAAGCCGTTCTGCTTGATGCCTTCCCACTGCACGTAGCCCACCACGATGAGCGCCATCGCGAGGTTGAAGCTCAGGTCACCGGTGACGGACGACGGGAAGAACAGCGAAACAATGTTGCCGATGAAGATGATCAGCCAAAGCGTGACGAGGAACGGCATGTAGCGGCGACCGCGCGCCCCGATGATGCCCACCGCCATGTTCTCAACGAACACGTACATGTGTTCCGTCCACTGGGTGGTCCACTTGGTGAAATAGCGTCCGTTGAGGCCCTTGCGCATGGAAACCGTCCAGGCAAAGAGGATCGCCAGGACGATGGCCAGGTAGACGCCAAGGCCAGCAAAACTCAGGCCATGAGCGCCGTGGTCTCCCTTGTGGTCGCCGGCGTGGTCGCCTTCGGCCGCGTGGGTCGTGGACGTGGAATGGCCGGACGTATGTTCGTCCGTTGCGTGCCCCGCTTCTTCACCTGCCGCGAGCAAACGTGAGCCGACTTGCAAAAATTCCAACATGAGACGCTATTCAGGCGGTCGACGTTGCACCGACCACCCGATCAGCAGGCAGTATACCAACGCCATTCCGGCCAAGAAGGCTCCCGGTCCCGGGGCGTTTTGACGCTGAATCCATATGGCTCCCACCCCAAACAGGATGAGCCCTACCACGACCCCGTTTACGCTCAAAAGCGCCCCCAGGGGAGACACTTTTTTGCCCTC
>CAZDWU010000010.1:33852-38140 GCA_964509165.1 uncultured Chthonomonas sp.
ACCCCCCACGCCCAGCCCGCGGCGGCAATGGGAGAGATGAGCGCGGCCGCCACCAGGCCACCCATAAATGTGGCCAAAGCGAGAAGGGTGCGATCGCGCGTCAACGCTTCGCTTGGGTTTGCACCCGGTAGATCGCAAAGGCGACGCCCAGCAGGGCCCCCACCAGGCCAAGGATGCCGCCGATGGGACCATTGAGCCGCCCATCAATGAAGTACCCGATCAAGAAGCCCAGCAGGGGCAGGCCGATGACGGCGTAGGCGATGACCAACCCGAGCCCGGCCCCTCGGGCTATCTCGGGGTCCGCCACGGTGACGCTGGCTTGCTGCTGGGTTTGATTGGTTTCGTGGCGCTCGCGGGCCTGCCGGGCCGAAGCCTCTAACTCCTTGATCCGCGTTTCCATCTCGGCGTCGGCCGACTCCAAGCGACGACGGGCCAGGTCCGCGGCCTCTTTCACGGCATCTTCAGGGGAGCGCGGGTCGTCCATACTGTGTATTGTACGATGTCGTCGGCGCGTCCTTCTGATCCGCTTGCCACCGACGTGCAGTTCCTCAAAGGCGTCGGCCCCAAGGGGGCCATGCTCTTGCACAAACTCGGCCTCAAAACGGTGGAGGACGTGCTGTGGCACTTCCCGCGTCGGTACCAAGATCGGCGCAATCTGCCGCCGCTCTCCATGCTCCGCCCGGGGATGGAAGCCACGGTGCGCGGAGAGCTAGTGGAGGTGAAAACCCGTCCCATTCGCGGCGGACGCGTGCTGATTTCGGCCACTTTGGCTGACCGCTCCGGCGAAGTCACCCTCACTTGGTTTAACCAACCGTGGGTTGCCAGAGAATTGAACCGCCAGCGCGGCGAAATCATCGCCTTTGGCATGGTGAAAGAAGGTCACCGCCATCAGCTCGAGATGTCCGGCCCCGAATGGGAATGGATTGACCCGGAAGACGAAGCGGATGACTTTGCCCGGTTGGTGCCGGTGTATCCCCTCAGCGAAGGCGTGCCGCAGTCCGTGGTGCGCCGGGCCGCCCACAGTGCGGTCACGTTCTTTGCCGAGAGCATGCCGGATGCCCTGCCCTTGTGGCTGCGTAAGGCAGAGCGGTTGCGGGGCATCGCCTGGTGCCTGCAACAGATGCACCTGCCCGATACGCTCAAGGAGCAAGAAGAAGGGCGGCGGCGGCTGGTATTCGAAGAGTTCTATCTCCTGCAACTGGTGCTCCAGCTCAAGCGGCAGGAAGCCCACAAGGAGGTTGGGATTTCGTTCCCTATCTCCCAGTTAGGTGGCAACCGCGCGGCCTCACCCCACCTTTTCGATGCGCCCAGCGTGCTGGATGAAGGCGGCACCCTGGCCGATGAGGTGGCGCACATGTTGCCGTTCGAACTCACCGGTGCCCAAAAGCGCGTGGTGCAAGAGATTTGGGAAGACATGGAGCGCCCCATGCCCATGAATCGCCTGGTGCAAGGCGATGTGGGCAGCGGGAAGACGGCGGTGGCCGCCTGCGCCATGCTGGCGGCGGTGAGGTGCGGCTACCAGGCCGCACTGATGGCTCCGACCGAAATCCTGGCCGAGCAGCACGCCATCAACCTCAAGCGACTCTTTGAACCCCTCGGCATTCGCGTCGGGCTCATCGTGGGCAAGCAAACGGCTGCCATCAAGCGTCGCCAAGCCCAACTCACTCAGACCGGCGATATCCAGATTGCCGTGGGCACCCATGCGCTCATTCAAGAGGGCGTGAAGTTCCACCGGCTGGGGCTGGCGGTGGTGGATGAACAACACCGGTTTGGCGTGCGCCAACGGCTGGCTCTGCGCAATAAGGCCGTGGGCAACCCGGATGTGCTGGTGATGACGGCCACCCCCATCCCGCGCACCCTCACCATGACACTGTACGGCGACTTGGATTTGAGCGTGATTGACGAGCTTCCCCCGGGGCGCAAGCCGATCAAAACGCATTGGAAGCGCCCGAGCGACCGCCCCGCCGTGTACCAAGCCGTGCGGAAGCTGATTGACGAGGGCCGCCAGGCGTACTTTGTCTGCCCGATGATCAGCGAGAACGAGAAGGTGCAGGCGCAGGCCGCGCAAGACCTGCATTACCGCCTCTCGCAAGAGGTCTATCCCGATCTCCGGCTCGGGCTTTTGCACGGGCAGATGAAGGGTGTGGAAAAAGAGGAGATGATGGCCCGCTTCCGGGCGCACGAACTGGACATCTTGGTCAGTACGGTCGTCATCGAAGTGGGGGTGGACGTCCCCAACGCCAGTGTGATGGTGATTGAAGATGCCAACCGATTCGGCCTGAGCCAGCTCCATCAGCTGCGCGGGCGAGTGGGGCGCGGCGGGCACCAGAGCTACTGCATCTTGGTGGCCGACGCCACCAGCGACGACGCACGGGAACGCATGGAGATCATGGTGGAGACAACAGACGGGTTCCGCATTGCCGAGAAGGACTTGCAGATCCGAGGGCCGGGCGACATCGCCGGTACCCGCCAGAGCGGGGCTCTAGACCTTCGCGTCGCCAACCTGGTGACCGATGGGCGACTGTTGGAAGTCGCTCGCCATGCCGCTTTGCAAACTCTAGAACGCGATCCTTTATTGAATCAGGAAGAGCATGTCCTCATTCTCAATAAAATTTCGATGCAAAGAGATGAATCGGCCCTGATTACAGTAACTTGACCTTGGGGAAACAAAATGAACATTCCAGAAATTGATGTCAATACGCTCAAAGCGTGGCTCGATGCCGGGCGCGACCTCGTTCTGCTTGATGTTCGTGAGCCCAATGAGCTGGAAGTCAGCGTGCTTCCGGGCGTCATCAATATCCCCCTCAAGTCGGTGGAAGACCGACTGGACGAACTGGACCCGACCAAAGAAACCGTGGTCATCTGCCGGTCGGGCATGCGCAGCGGCACCGTTACGGAGCTCTTGCGGGCTCGCGGCTTCAAGGGAGCCTACAACCTCGCGGGCGGCATGAACGCCTACGCCACCCAAGTGGACCCCACTCTCAAAACCTACTGAGAGCGGGGCGTCCCTTTACTTCTTGGTCCGCGTGGACTTGCGGGCGGTGGTCTTCTTAGCCGTGCTGGCTCCACGTCGGGCGGGGGCTCGCTTGGCACCGCGCTTGGATGGTCCGGCGGCGGCTTTGGCAATCAGCAGTTCAGCGGCTTGCTCCAGCGTCACCGCCTCGGGCGTGATTGTCTTCGGCAAGGTCGCATTGGTCTGGCCATCGGTGACGTAAGGGCCGTACCGACCGCTCATCACCTTCACTTCGCCCGCGAGGCCTTCAGCAGTGCCCAGGGTGCGCAGGGGCTCCGGCCCCGCACTGCGGGCGCCACGTCCACCCCGGTTGTTCTGGGGGTTGGCCAGGGCATCCAGGGCCTCTTGCAGGGTCATGGTGGCGGCGGTGCGCCAGTCGCCCACATTGGCTTTGCGGTCGCCGGCCGTGAGATAGGCACCGTAACGCCCAATGGCCAGGGTCACGGCAAACTGGGTGCCGGGTTCATCACCCAGCAGGCGCGGGAAGGACATGAGCATGCTCAGGTCGTCTTCGCTCAGTTCGCTGGCATTGGCGCCCGGCGGCAGGGTCACCCGCTTGACCTCGCCATCCTCGCCCGCTTCGCGTTCCAAGTAAGCGCCGTAGCGGCCACTCTTCAGGTACACGTTGCGGCCCGTCTTGTGGTCCACGCCCAGCGATTCCGGTCCGGCAGCGCGTTCGGTCAGCAGGGTTTCGGCCTTTTCCAGGGTTAGGTCGGCCGGGGGCAAATCCTCCGGCACGCTGCAGGTGTGGCCGGGGCCGCCTTCGCCGCGCTGGATGAACGGACCGTTGCGGCCAATGCGCACGCGAATCTCCTCGCTAAGCGGGATGAGCGGGAAGGGAATGTCGGCGCCCTTCTCCTTCACGGCGGCGTCGATGCCGGGGCGCTGCTGGGTGCCGAAGTAGAACGCCTTGAGCTGCTTCACGGCATCTCGGTCGCCTTCGGCGATCTCGTCCAGTTCGTCTTCCATCGAGGCGGTGAACCCAAGGTCCACCAACTCGGAAAACCATTCTTCCAGCAGTTGGATGACGGCAAAGGCTGTCCAGGTGGGGACCAGTTCGTTGCCCTTCTTGAAGACGTAGCCCCGGTTCTGGATGGTTGAGATGATGCTGGCGTAGGTGCTGGGCCGGCCAATGCCTTGCTCTTCCAGGGCGCGGACCAGGGTGGCTTCGGTGTAGCGGGCCGTCGGGCGCGTGACGTGCTCGGTCATCTCCACCGACTTCACCGCCACCTTGTCGCCCACTTTCAGGTTGGGGAGGATGGTCTCGCGGTCGCC
>CAZDWU010000011.1:0-10028 GCA_964509165.1 uncultured Chthonomonas sp.
TTGGCCGTGGCCGGCCTGAGTGGTTGCCAGCCCACGCTCACGGGACCGAAGAGCTTCGCGATTGAAGCCACCTCCCGGGCTCCAGACCGGGTCGTCATTCAGTCCCCCTACCGGTTCTATCACTACGAGTTCCCCGGAGAGAAGGCGGCGGAATTCTGCCCGCGACTCAACCCCCAAGTGGCCAAGCTCACGCCGCCCTGGCCCACGTTTGAGTACGAGCAGAACCAGGCGGCCTGGGTTTCCCGCAACCCGGCGGGCGAAAAGAACAAGGGTCAGGCATCGCTCGCGGTGTGCGTGGCGGGACAGCTGACCCCGGACGGTGGCTTTATCCCCGGCACCGACAAGTGGGGCGTCACCTTGCTGGTGCTCGAGAACCTCTAACTCAGCGGTTATCCGTCCTCACCCGGAGCACGGCAATCCCCCGGCTGGCGCAGCTCATCCAGAGTTCGTACCCTTCCGGGATGATTCGGACTTCCAGGTCCGTGATCCCGGCATGGGGTAGCCCGCCCCACTGCGGTTCGCCGCCCGGAGGGGCCGGGAAAACGGTTACATTCGTCCCATCGAAGGCCACCAGTCCGCGCTGGTCCACCCCGAAGTCCGAGTCGTACTGCATCCAGATCTTGCCATCCGGCGTCGCCGCCAGCGGCATCACGTATTGCCCCGGGAACGGCCAGCCATCCTGGAATCGCCACACTTGGTACGCACCGGTCGCCGGGTTGATCTTGAACAGGGCGCTGTTATCCGGCAGGTTGATGGTGTTGGCCCCTAGCCAGACCATGCCTTGGGCATCCACCGCAAATCCCTTGAACTGGTCGCTCTGCGGACTGAGTTCGGGGAAGTCCTCAATCGTCCGAATGAAGTCGGTGGCTCCATTGGTGCGGTAGATCGCGGTCTCGCTCATGCTCCACACCGTGCCGGGGCGGGTCGGATCCTTGCGGAGCTTGACTCCTCCTTGGTCCGAGACTTGACTCCAAGAAACCCCGTTGTAGATGGAGAGCACACCATTGGTGGCCGCCCACAGCCGACCCGTCGAGTCTTCGATCATGTCGCTGGCCGAATCACGCTCAAACTGCATGTCCGTCCAGCCCGATCCGTTCCACGAATGTAAGAACGCGAACATCGGATTCACCACGACTTGACCATTCGAAGGCCGCAAGTACACGCGCGCACTATTGTCGCCGTTGAAGGGCCAGTCAAAGCCCAATCCGTAATGGAGCTGATTGAAGCCCGTCCAGCGCTGACCATCGAACTTCACCATGCCGCCCGCCCCCGGTCCGGCATTGGCCGTGGCGTACATCGTGCCATCGGCCCGCACCGTCAGGTCGTTGTTGAAGAAGTCGAATTGGCTGGTATTGGTGATGCGGTAGCGCTGCCACTGGCCGGTCACGGCATCGCGTCGGGCGGCCCCTCCGGTACCACAAGCCCAAATGTTGCCCAGGGAGTCCATGTCCACGTCGTAGCTGTAAATGGTTTGCTCCCAGTGACCCTTTGAAGTCCAAGCGGTGCCATCGAAGTACCACACTTCGCCGCCTCCGTCCACAACCAGGGCTCGGCCCGGGCCGAGCGCCCGCACCACATTCACGCCATTTGTCTGAGTATCAAATGGAGCCTGCGTCGTGTTCACCCAAGTTCCATCCGGTCGGCGAAGGTCGAAGCGTTGAGTAAACGATTCGGCGTCCGTCCACTTGTACATCCAGGTGTTGCCGGCCGAGTCCGTGGCGTTGTTGCCAGGCAGGAACGAAGGATTCCCGTTGGCAACGGGGAGGTTCGTCCAGGTTTGCGTCGTGCTGTCCCATCGCGACGCTTCTTGCACGTCCATCGTCCACACGTAGTAGCCACCCCCGGGGCGCGGTTGGATCGCCAGCTTCGCGCTGTCAAACTGCGGGAACACCTGCCACTGACCACTTCGGGGGTTATATCGCGAAACCCCACCCGAACCCCAGGAAGTGCTGTAGGCCGAGAACCATACCGTGCCATCCGGGGCGACCTCGACACTGCGATTCCATCCATCCGGAATGGGTGAATTGTGGGATCCGAATCTGCGGATCGTACGCGCACCCTTGGCCGGATCCAAATAGAGCGCTCCTGCTCCGGTGGCCATCCAGAGCTTGCCCCGGGCGTCTACGTCGATGTCGGCGATACGAGACACGGCGTCCTGGAAGGGATGGCCAATCTCAGGGATGTCCACGTTGGAGTAGTTCACCCACCGGTTTTCCGGAAATATGAACTGCGAAATGCCCCCTTCTTCGAACGAGGCGTCGTAGCCCGCGATCCAGGGATTACGGTCCGGGCCGATCCAAAGCGCTTCGTTGAAGTCCCCTTGAATCCCGGTGTTGCTCGGGCGGTAGTAGCGCCATTCGTACTTGGCAGCCGCTTGGGCCAAGGTGGACGCGGTGGAGAGGACCAGCAGGCTAGTCGTGACGACCGAGACAAGAGTTTTCATTTTCATTGGGTTGCCCCCATTTGAGTCCGGAGGAACGGGATTCCCCCTTCGACAATCGTTGCCCTCGCACGGACTTCTTCAGTCTACACCCCCCTCATCCGGATGGATGTCCCTAAAATTGACCTCGTAACCGTTGCGACTGCAACTATCCTCTTTCAGTATAGCCGAACTTTCTTCAAATTCCAAATCAGGAACCGGATGAACTCGAGAGCCGCTGGTCCATCCACTCGTAGCTGGCCTCCAGCGCATCGGCCACGATCATCAGGTGCTCCGAGTTCGGCACCATCATAAACTTGCTGTCGCTGCGGTCCTCGAGCAGGGCTCCCAGCCGCTCAGAGACAGTCTTGAGCGCGGCCATCTCTTGCTCGCCTACCGCCAGGAACGTTGGCACACCCTGGGCGGCCGGGGGCAAGGCGGCCCCCGTCGCCGGAGCGAACAGCACCATCCCAGTCGGCGGCACGGTCAGCCGGGCCAGCGAGCTCACCGTGGCCCCCCCGCCGGCACTGTGACCCATGATGAAGACGTTCTCGGGGGCTAGACCCCGGGCTTCCTGCAGCCACTTTAGGCAGTTGGCGGGCGCGGTCGGAGAGGACCGCGGGGTCATGAAAATCCACCCCCGCTTCTGCGCAAGCTCCCGGGCCAGTCCCGCCCCGTAGCCCTCGTAGAACATGTTCTCGCTGCCGCCCGCCCCGTGCAGGGCAATCACCACCGGCGTCTTGGCGGTGGCCTCCTTCGGAATCCAAGCCCGGAAGACCGTGTTGTCCGCCTGCACCAGGGGCAGTTCCTCGTGGTTCTTCCATCCTTCCGCGCGGCCTCGCTCCCCGCTCACTAGCCAGGCGTGGGCGGGCGCATTCCATTCGTATTGGCCTTCGCGGATTTGAGTCAAAGCCCGGGCCAGGGCCTGCGTATCGCCCTGCTCCAGGGCCGCCCGCCGGGATTCAAAGTCGCGCACCACACTCAGGGTGAGGACGCGGCCCAGGGTTTCGGGGCCGTCCAACGTGAAATCCCCTTCCCGATCCGGGGCCACCCCGACCTTGGGGGTTGGGGGCGCGGGATCTCCCGAGCCGTACGCCCACGAAT
Organism: uncultured Chthonomonas sp.; assembly: GCA_964509165.1. Classification (GTDB taxonomy): domain Bacteria; phylum Armatimonadota; class Fimbriimonadia; order Fimbriimonadales; family Fimbriimonadaceae; genus JAHBTC01. Next base: position 3,524 of record CAZDWU010000011.1, read on the forward strand.
ACACCAACTGATACGGCTCGCCGGGGGCCACCACCGGCGGCACCACCCGCACCCGCCAGCCAGCGCTGGGGCTCACGGTTTCGTTGCGCAGCGCGGCCTCGGCCTGGTCCAACAACAGGCACACCTGCCCGGTTTGATTAGCGAAAAACGCCCCCACCGCCCGCGAGAGAACGTCCACCGCGGCCCGTCGCCGCGCCGGGTCTTGCACTTTCCGCCAGGTGCGCTCCATGCGTAGCGTGCGCTCCGCCATGTCGGCACGGGTGGCCGGGGCGGCCGGCTGCGCCAAGACCAACGAAAGGGCCAAAACCATAACTCCATCATACGCAGTCGGCCCCCACGGTTACGCCCCCGTGTGTGGCGGCCCATTCAGTGACACAATAACCGTGTGGAATCGATGAATCACGAGGTGCAGGAAGAGCAAGCCCGCGACGCCATGCGCGCCTGGCTGGCCGAATTTGCCCCCCTTGTGATGGATCAATCTCAGCGCACGGCCACCGAAATCCGGCAAGAACTTGACCTCATCGAGCGGCTCCAGGGCCGCACGTCCGATCTCGACCAGGGCAAGGGGCTCCTCACCCGCATGGATGACGGCGAACTCATTCGCACTTACAACCAAGCCCGCGAGCAGATCCGCACCATCGAGCGCGACCTCCGTCGACGCCTCGCCACCCTCGCCCCGGGCGACCCAAACAGCGAACCGGACTATGACGCTCTGCAAGAGCGCCTGGCGGAGACCGCTGCGCAGATTGAAGTCGGGGTCCCCACCTTCTCGGCCAACCCGGACCGGTTAGAACTCGCAAGTTCCCCGGCGCAGGTCGCGGCGGGCATCGGCATGGGAATTTTTGGCCTCGGATGGACGGCTTTCACCACGCTCCATGCGTTCTTCATGATCGGCGGGATGATGAAAGCGATGGGGCCGGTCGCCTTCGCCATGCTGGGCTTTTACGCGATTTTCTGGGCCGTGGGCGTGGGGATGTTTATGAGCGCCTTCAATATGGCCGCGCAGGAGACCATCGCACTGGAAGGTGACACCCTCACCATCACCAAGACCCTCGGCCCGATCCGAAGGGCCAAGCAGCACCGCATCAACCCCAAGTTGCAGGTCCGGATCGGCACCACCGAAAAGCAGGTGTCGCACGGGCGCGGCCGATCGGTCCCCATGCGGGTGGCTGCGATCATCTTCACCAGCGAAGACGGCCGCCCCATTGCGGTCGCCACCGGCACCACCGATGCCAACCGCGAGGTGATGCTGCGGCAAATTCAAGCGCACCTGGGGCAAGAGAATGAAGCTCCCATGCCCCCACCGGTGCAAGACTAGCGCTTCAGCTGCAGGGCAATGCGCCGGAACTCAACCGGGTGGCTCTCGGACTGCAAACTAATCGATCCGCCCCGGATCAAGCTCTCCGCCCCGGTGGCCGCCCAGGCCTTGGCGTCTGCATCATTCGGGTCGAGTTGCACCTCACGGTACCGGAACACTTCCTGCCCGTTGATGTAGTGGACCACGTCCTCCGGGCCGTTTACATCCAGCTCCAGGCGCACCCATTCTTCACCTCGGAAAGTCGGCGAGTTCGAGTTGGTGCAGTGCTGCCGCCACAGTTGCCCGTTGTACATCACGTTCGTGCCCGGCGTGCAGAGGTTGGCCGTCGGTCGGTCGCCTTCCTTATCTCCGCCCAGCAACTGCACTTCGGCCGATACCGGGAAGTCTTGCCGTTCGCCCATCGTCTCGGGCGGCTGCCCGTGGATCATTACGCCGCTGTTCTTCCATGCCCAGCCCGGCCCTTCCGGCACCTGCTGGCCCACAAATCGGTACTCCAGGCGCAACTTATAGCGACTCGCCGGGGTGCGGTAGAAGAGGTGACCAAAGCGGCCATCGAATTTCTCGTAGCCGTCGTAGCGCACCACCAGGTTGCCGCCTTCCACACGGAAAGTCCGCATCGGGTCCTCGCCCAGTTTGTGCCCCACAATCTTGGGCGTCCAGCCCTCCAGGTTGCGGCCGTTAAAGAGGCTCACCCAAGGCGCGGAGGGTGCACCCTGCACCGGGGCAAGGGCCGCCCCCGCTACCCCCAGGGCCACCACAAAAAGTGCGAATCGCATGGACGAAGGGTTTACCCGCTGCCGGTTCACGATTCGTCGCTCCACCGCGCGATTTCCTCCTTCAACACGGCCTGCATGGGCTCGCTCATGCCATCGAAAATGCTGACGCCGCTGGCCCCCCGGTGCCGCGCCGCGCGCAGCCCCGCCTGGAACTCCTCCGGCGACTTGAACGCCGGCATATAGAGCCCCGCCACCACCGGGAACCGCGCCGCCTGGATGCCTTCGCGCACGCAGTTGCCGATCCACTCCGTGTCCTCGTTGTAAAACGAGTGGTAGATCATCGGGGTCACAAAGTCCAGCGGCCACTTATCCCAGTCTTGGCGGCAAATCTTGCGGGCCATGCTGGGCGTCGGGAACACCGCCGCCGACACCTGCTTTCGCGCCTGGTGCACCCGCTCGGTGACCTTGGTCACCAGGGCCGTGATGGCGTCGTAGCGGAAGTGCAACCACCGCGCGTCCAAATCCGGCCGCTCCATCTTCAGCGGGTCATCGCCGTATCTCGCCCGGAACGCTTCCCGCGCCGCCTCGCTGTAATCAAAATCGTAGCGCGGCAGTTCTTCGGTCTGGTCCAGCTTGTAGGTGTCCCACAGCGCAGTGGGCAAGATCACGTCCGGGTAGCGCACGTAATCCAGGTGCACCCCGTCCACGTCATCACGGAGGGCAATCTCTTCCGCCTTGCCGCAGATGTGCTCCACCACTTCCGGGATGTGCGGGCTCACCCAGCGGTAGTAGTCCACGTAAGGCGGCTGGTCCACGCAGCTTTCGCCACTCCGGGCCACCATGTACCACTCCGGGTGCTCGGCCATCAGCTTCGCGTCGCGCTGGTTGGTCGTCCACATCCACACGTGCGGCGAGAGTCCGGCCTCGCGGATCGCCTTGAGATGCGCGGCATTCACCCCGCCAAGAAAAACGCCCGTCACCCCCAGGGCAGCGAGCTTTTCGTATTTGTCACCGGGTTCGGCCGGGTCCGCCCCGGTCCACACCCAAAAGCTCGGCTTCACCGCGCGAACTCCAGGTAGCCCCACATTTCGGGCTGGTGCATGTCCACCACACCCTGCGGGCTCCACACCCAGTTGTCTTCCTTGGTATCCGGCACCTTGCGGTACTTGCCGTTCTCCACCAGGTGCTGCCACTGCACGCGGCTGAAGTTAATGCGCCAGCGGTCGCCCGGTTGCGGGGGCACCGCCACCTTACTGATCTCCTTGAGGCTGCGCCACGGGATATGAATGGTGCAGCTCCACCCCTCGTCCTCGTCGCTCGGGTCATTCAGCGTGCCGTTGATCTTGACGGCCGTGCGCAGGCCCTTGATCTCCCAGCTATCCACCGCCGGGCCACCTTCGCGGTAGGGGCGGGGCAGCAGCAGATCCCAGGTCGTGTTCAACGCGTTCAGTTCCAGCTCGCCGTAGTTCAGGGCGTCGTCGTCCGGGTCGATGAACACTTCAAAGTCGTTATCGTAAAAGATCACGCTGTCGTGCTCGGTCAGGGTGCCCCACACGTGGGGCTCCTCCATTTCCGCGCCGATCCAGAGGCCACTTTCGCTCCAGCCCATCTTGGCGCGGGTGCGAAATCGCGGCGCGGGGCGCTTATCGCCCTCAATGTCCACAAAGTCGTCCGTCCAGGGGCTCAATTGCCAGGATTCGTGGGAAAGATCCCCATCCATGGGCGGTTCTTGAGACCAAAAGGGGGCCACATAAGCCTTCGGCGTATTCACAACCGTCATCTTGGGATCAAGGCGGTACTGCGAGTCAAGGATGGCCGCCGCTCGGACCCCGCTGATGCCGTCGCGAAGCATCTCTGGCCCCACCACGAACACATCCGGGAACGCCGCCCCCGGAGTCCAGATCGGCAGTCGTGCCATGGTCAGCGCCCCCGCGCGGTCGGTGTAGCTCACCAGCGCCTGCATCCGGTCCGGCTCACCCGGCACGGGGGAAATGCTCAGGCCCGCTCCGGCACCCGGTAGCGGGTCCGAACCGATGCGCATCTCGCTCTCCGAGTTCGCGGCGGCGGCAAAAGATTCGCTCTCAAAGTCCGGCCCGCCAATGTAGATCGGGTTCACGTCGCGGTCGTCGCCATCGAACATGACGTTCAGGTCGCCGTTGCCCCGGTAGTAGAACGTCTCCGCCCAAAACCGCGCGATCTGGAAGGCGTAATCCCGTTGGTCACGGTCCAGGTTCACCACCGTCGGGCGGTGATAGAACACGTCCTTAAAGCGGCCCCCGCGCACGGCACTCCGTTCGTCGGTCGGCACTTCGTCCAGGCGTTGCCACTGGCCCGCCGCGTCACGTCGCCAGTGCCCGGAAGTCAACGCCTGCCCGTCCACCTTCATCGGTTCTCCCAGGTCCAGCGAGATCAGCGTGATGTTGGCCGTGGTCGCCTCGCCCTTGGCCACCGTGATGGTGCTGGGCTGGTACGGCTCGGCCTGCTGGTGCACCGTGATCCACCCAAAGTTGCCGTTGATGCTGGGATCAATCGTAGTCAGCGTGTAGTCATCCGGTCGGTTGAGCGCGTTCGCTCGCAAGAAATCCCACATTGGGGCATGGTCCACGCAGTTGGCGCCGGGGGCCGGGTCGGTGTCGTACCAGTGACCCTGGCCGGCTTCTTCGTGGAAGCCCAACGCCGGGTGCCCTTCCAGCGCCTTGCGCATGTTGCGCGCCTCGCTCACCGGCACGGTTTCGTCGGCATCGCCGTGCAGCACGTACACCGGGTTGATGCGGAGGTTGTCCTTGAAGAGCATCGTGTCGTGGATTTGGCTCACGCGGTTCAGCAGCGCGCCCATCGGGTCGGTGGCGTCCCATCGTCGTCCACCGCCGTAGGTGAAAAACGACGCCCACCCCGCGCACGGACCTACGCCCGCGAACTCAAACGGGAACAGCGCCCCGTTGATCCACGAGCCGTGGCCGCCCATCGAGTGGCCACTGATGTACACCTCATCCGGGTTCACGCCGGGGATTTCCAGCGCCAGGTCGCGCACTTCCAGCAGGTCCAGCCGGCCAATCTCTTCCCAGTCAAAGCCGTAAGGTCGGCGGTTGGTCGGGGCCACCACGTGCGCCCAGGTCTTGGCGCCGTAGGCTTGCGCCTGGCCCAGCGCTTCCACGCTCGCCCCGTGGGGGCTCAGGATGACGCTGGTCGCCTTGGGGTCGCTGGCGGGCAAGTACCCGTAGTACTGCACGCTCTGGTCAATCCGGCTGATGAAGGTCACCCGGCGGGCTTCCTCCGGCTTCACCACGCGCAGGTTCAGTTCGGCCTTGTGCAGCACTTCGCCGCCCTTGCGCAGGGTCAGCACCACCTTGCCGTCGGCGTCCTTCGGACGCGGCACATTCACCGGCACTTTGCGCACCCCCAGGGGCCACAGGTGCGGCACTTTGGTGGTGCGAGATTGCCCGCCGTGCTCGGCGGTGACTTCGATGCCCTCGCCCCATTCATCCTGGGCGTTGCGGATCACCACCCCCGCCCAGGCGTCGCTGGCGGGGGCGCCCGTCACCACGTCGGGGAGGGTTGCATCTCGCGTATCGAAGCTTACGGGCGCGGGCGGTTTGATGAGCGAAGCCCGCATTTGGCCCCGCCCAACTTGGAAGTAAAACTCGTTGGTGCCCGCCTTCAATCGCACCGGCAGGCTTAGGTAGCCATAGCCGTAGGGGTCACCCGCGCGGGGCTCCTCGTTCACCCAGGTTTGCGAGGTGCCGGTGGCCTCTAGCAGCATGATCTGCTCTCGCTCCGAAGGCACGGTGGCGAACACGTAGCCGTTCCCTCGGAACCAGCCATCCGCCGCCGCCTCCACGCGCCGCCAACCCGTGGCCTCGCTTGGCGTCTTCCGATCAATCATCCCCGCGATCACGGGGTCCACGGCCACCGGCGTCCGGCCATTTCCAGGAACCGTGATCTGAAGGCCCTCCTTCAGGACAATCGTTTCGTCTTGCGGTTGCGCCATGGCTATGGCAACTGCCCACACCATCATGCGCCCTATTATGGGGTGTAGACTCCGCCCGATGCAGTGGAGGTTAAAGTTCGTCCTTCTGGTCTCGGTCCTCCTCGCGCTGGGGCTCCCCGCCATGGCACGTCAAATTCCTCGACCCGAACACCCGCTCCCGATTGCCGAACGCGCCGAGTGGCTGAACCTGAACGGCCCGTGGGAGTTCTGGGAAACCCAAGACGACAACGCCGAGCCGACCACTTTCCCCGACGAGATCATCGTTCCCTTCGCCCGCGAAAGCAAGCTGAGCGGCTTGGAACGAACCGAAGCTGTGCGGAATGTGTGGTACCGCCGCACCTTCACCATGCCGGCGTGGAAGAGCCCGCGCCAGCGCCTGCACATCATGGCCGCCGACTTCCGCACCCGGGTGTGGGTGAACGGCACCCTGGTGGCCACCGCCATCGGCGGGAATACGCCGATTACAGCGGACATCACGGCCGC
>CAZDWU010000011.1:10128-37947 GCA_964509165.1 uncultured Chthonomonas sp.
GCCCAACATGATGTTGCGCGTGAAGGTGGAGGACGAACGGGGAGTGGCAACCTACAGTTCGAACCCGCTCACCAGCCCGTTGATGATCCAGGGCACGATGCAGAACGTCCGTCCCTGGTCGGTGCAAGACCCGCACCTCTACGACCTGCAACTCCAACTCCTCCGCGACGGCGAAGTGGTGGATGAAGTGAACTCGTACATCGGGTTCCGCACGGTCAGCATCCAAGGGCCGCGCATCCTCATCAACGGCGAACCGGTCTTCCAGCGCTTGGTGCTGGACCAAGGCTTCTACCCCGATGGCGTGTGGACGGCCCCCAGTGACGAGGCCCTGCGCAACGACATTAAGCTGGCGCAAGACGTGGGTTTCAACGGCGCGCGACTTCACCAAAAGGTGTTCGAGCCTCGGTTCCTTTATCACGCCGCCCGAATGGGCTACCTGTGCTGGGGCGAGTACCCGAGCTACGGCCCGGACTACGACAACCCCGCCCTCAACCGGGTGTGGGTGGACGAGTGGACCCGCGTGCTGCAGCGCGACCGAAACCAAACCGCGATCATCGGCTGGTGCCCCTTCAATGAAACCCCGCGCGAGGCCATCCCGCTCCAGGGCACGATCTACCGGATGACGCGCCTGGCCGACCCCGGCCGCCCGGCCATTGAAACCAGCGGCTGGAGCCACGGACTCTCCGAGCCGAGCATTCTGGATGCCCACGACTACGAGCAAGACCCGGTCGTCTTCCGTCGCCGCTGGCAGGGGCACAACTCCAAACCCAACGACCTCCCCGCGCGCTACCTGGGCCGCCAGAGCAACTGGATTCCGTTCATGGTGAGCGAATACGGCGGGATCGGCTGGAACACCGGCGAGGGCTGGGGCTACGGCAACCCACCCAAAAGCCAAGAGGAGTACTTCACTCGCCTGCGTGGGCTGACCCTGGCCCTGCTGGATAACCCCAACCACTTCGGGTTCGTTTACACCCAGCTAACCGACGTGGAGCAAGAGAAGAACGGGGTCTACACCTACGACCGCAAGCCCAAGTTCGAGGCGAGGTTGTTCCGCGAGATCTTCGGGGCGCCGGCGGCTTACGAGAAGGCGGAGTTCCCCGCCTGGCAACCAGCCACGGACGACTGGCGGGTGCTTGTGGGCTCGGCGGTGGACGCCGACCACGAGTGGGACATGCTACTCACCCCACCCGCCCATGAGTGGACCAACGGGTTCAAAGGCGAACGGGCAATGGGTGGCTTTGGACGAAAGGAAGGCTTCGAAGACCTCATCCGCACCCCGTGGACGACGGCTGACATCTACCTCTCGCGCACCTTTGAGGTCACCTCGGTACCGTCGGAGGCACGGCTGGTCATCCACTACGACAACGCCACCAAGGTCTGGATCAACGGCAAGTTGGTGTGGGAATCCCCCGCCGGCGCGTGGAACGATGGCTACCAAGCCTTTGAGCTGAATGCCGCCGCTCGTGCCGCGCTGAAAACCGGCACCAACACCATCGTGGTGCATTGCCACCAAGATAGTGGGGGCCAGTTCATTGATCTGGCCCTCCTGGGTCGCTAAGCGCGATTACACCACTCGCTTGCCATCCACCAAACGGTGGAGGGCGAGCGGGTTTGCGTCTTGCAGCTCCGGCGGCAGCAGCGCCTCCGGCGCGTTTTGCCAGCACACCGGGCGGCTCCATCGCTCGATCGCGCCCGTGCCCACACTGGTGCTGCGCCCGTCGCTGGTGGCCGGGAACGGCCCGCCGTGGACGATGCTGTCGCACACTTCCACGCCCGTCGGCACCTGATTAAAGAGCACCCGGCCCGCCTTGGTCGCGGCCACTTGCACCACCGGCTTGGCGGCTTCCAGGTCGGTACCAGTCCCGTGGAACGACATCGTGAGCTGCCCGCCCATGGCCCGGGCCACCGCTTCCGCTTCAGCCAAATCCTGCGCGCGCACCCACACCGCACTCGGGCCAAAGATCTCCTCGTGGAGGTCGGGTTCGGCCACAAACTGCGCCGCCGTCACTTCAAAGAGGTGCGCCGGGCCATCGACGACCAGATTGACGCCATCCATTTGGTTACGTCGCTCCACGCCTTCGGAATAAGCCTGGGCAATCCCCTCGGTCAGCATCGGCGTCGGCACGAAACCGGCCAGGCGCTTGGAAATCTCTTCCGCCCACACGCTGGCTTCGCCCACCGTAACCAACACGCCCGGGTTGGTACAAAACTGCCCCACGCCCATCGTCAGGGCGCCCGCCAGTCGTTCGGCCAGGCCCGCCGGGTCACTTTGCAGTAGCTCGGGGAGCAAGAACGATGGATTCACCGAGCCCATCTCGGCAAAAACAGGGATCGGCACCGGCCGCGCCGCCGCCCGCCGCATCAGGGCGGTGCCCCCGCGGTAGCTACCCGTGAAGCCCACTCCCGCAATGGCCGGGTGGTCCACCAGCCACTCGCCCACCTCAATGCCCTGGTCAAAGAGCATCGAAAACACGCCCGGATGCACGCCCACAGCCGCCACGGCCCGAGAAATCGCCTCTCCCACCAGCGCACTCACGCCGGGGTGGGCGGGGTGAACCTTCGTCACCACCGGGCAGCCCGCCGCCAGGGCCGAAGCGGTATCGCCCCCCGCCACGCTAAACGCGAGCGGGAAATTGCTGGCCCCAAAAACCGCCACTGGCCCAATGGCCACGCGCATGCTACGCAGGTCCGGCTTAGGCAGGGGTTGCCGGTCGGGGATGGCGTGGTCAATCCGGGCATCCACCCAGTGGCCTTCTCGGGCCACCCGCGCGAACATCCTCAATTGGCCACAAGTCCGGCCCAGTTCGCCCCGGGCGCGGCCTTCGGGCAAGGCGGTTTCCGCTTGGTAGCGGGCCACAATCGCCTCGGCGTCGGCTTCCAGTTCGGTGGCAATCCGCTCCAAAAACTCCGCCCGTACGGACGAGGAAGCCAAAGAACCGACCGCTTCCAAAGCCCCCCGGGACGCCGCGTCCACATCCTCCCGAGTCGCGACGACAAACGCCCCTTCTAGGGCACTCCCGTCGCGTCGGTCCACCACCGAGAACGTCTTCTCCCCGCCACCGAGGCGGCCCGCCACCAAACTGCGCGTGTTCATTACTACTAACCTACGTCAGGGCGGTTGGCCAGCGCGTGCTCAATCACGGCCACGGCCGCCGCTCGCTCTTCGCCCACCAGTTCCAGGCGCGGCGCGCGCACGGTTTCCGTGCCCATCCCCACCATGGCCTGCGTCAGCTTAATGAGTTGCACAAACTTGGGCACCGTATCAAGGCGCAGCAGCGGCAGGAACCAGGCGTAGAGGTCATCCACGCGCGGGTCGTTGGCCAGCGCCCACTCCCATAGACGCACGGATTCGCGCGGGAAGGCGTTCACCAGGCCCGCAATCCAGCCTCGGGCGCCGTTGCGCACAGCTTCCACCAACACGTCGTCCACCCCCACCAGAATGGCGAGACGATCGCCCAGGAGGCGCTTGATTTCGGTCACGCGGCGCACATCCGCGCTCGATTCCTTGCAGCTCACCAGGTTGGTGTGGATGGAAGCCAACTCCGCCATTTGCTCCGGCACAAAGTCGGTCTTATAGGCGATTGGGTTGTTATAAAGCATGCACGGCAGCGGGGTGGCGCGGATCACCGCCTCCACGTGATAGCGCATCTCGCGCCAGTCCGTGCTGTAAACGTAGGGGGGCAACACCATGAAGCCCGCACAACCCAGGTCGGCGGCATCCCGGGCCAGGGTCACGGCTTCATCCGTGCTGAGGGCGCTGATGCCCGGCACGATGGGGTAGTTCGGGAACGACTCCACCAGCGTCTTCAGAATCTGGCGCTTTTCTTCGCCGGTCAGGGTCGCGCCTTCACCCAGCGAGCCCAGCGGCACCACGCCGTGGCAGCCATTTTCCAACTGCCAGCCCACATGCTTGACCAAGAAGTCGTAGTCCACGTCGCCCGACGCGGTGAAGGGGGTGGTGATGGCCGGAAGAACGCCTTGCCAGGGAATATTCATCGCCGACTATCTTACTCAGACCCCGACTATTCTCCGCGGCTAGCGGTCCAATCGGAACGCTTCCGGGTCCACGCTCGGCGCGTGCCCGCCCATGAGGTCAGCCAGCATGCGCCCGGTGCCTGCGGCCAGGCTGATGCCCATCATCCCGTGCCCCGTGGCCACCCAGGCGTTGCCCAGGTTCGGCACGCGCCCGATGTAGGGCAGGCCGTCGGCACTCAGCGGTCGCCATCCCGTCCACAGGGGTTGCTCCCAATCCGCCGAGGCCAAGCCCGGGAACACCCGCTCCGCCCCCGCCCGTATGTGCGCCACCCTCGCCGGGTCTGGCGCTTGGTGCGTCGCGCCAATTTCCATGCCGCTGGTCACGCGCAGGGCTTCACCCATGGGGGTCAGGCTCACGCGGTCTTCCACGAGGAGTGAAGGCGTCGTCAGCCGTGCCCCGCCGGGCAGGGTGTAGCCATAGCCTCGCCCGGGCTGAATGGCCATATTCACGCCGAGGCTACGCGCCATCCGGGCCGATTCGAACCCCGAAGCCAGCACCACGTGGTCGGCGCTTATCGCCCCGTGGTTGGTCTTCACGCCGGTCCAGCGGTCCCCGCCCAGTTGCCAGCCTAGCACCTTTGTATCGGAGACTAGACTGGATCCCAAAAAGAGCCGCATCGCCTGCACCCATTCGTGGGGCGCCACGTGGGCATCGTTGCCAAACCACACCCCACCTTCGCACTGCACGTCCAGCCCGGGTTGTCGCCGCCGCACGCCCTCGGCGTCCAAAATCTCTACGTCCAGGCCCAGGCGCGCGCCTTGGTGCCCGACTTCGGCTTCCTCCTCCAGGCCGTGCGCAGTGCGGGCAATCATCATCAGCCCCGCGCCACCCGGGCGGGCCAGGTGCGGAAAGTCGTCCGCCCACCGCTCCCACTGGTCGCGGCTGGCCAGGCTCAGCCGCAAGAGTGCCTGCGTGCGGGCCTGTTCATCCCCCGCCAGGCTGCTCAAGGTAAAGCGCGTCACCCACCCCAGCAGGTCGGCGTCGGGGCGCCAACGCACCGTCACCGGGGCTCCGCGCTTCAGCATCATGCGCAGGCCGGTTTTCAGGAACCCCATCGTCGCCAGCGGCACAAAGTGGCTGGGCACCAGCATGCCCGCGTTGCCGTGGCTCGTGCCCACCCCATCGGCGGGGCCTTGTTCCAGCACGGTCACCCGCCAGCCGTCGCGCATCAGCTCGGCGGCCACACCCAGGCCCACTAGCCCCGCGCCCACCACAATCGCGGTGCGCTTCACTCGGGCAGCCCCGCCACGTAGGGGTCGTCGGCAGCAAAGTGCAGGGTGGACTCTGCCGTCACCCAGGCCCGGCCCCGAATGCGGGGCACCCACCCTTCCGGGGTGCGGCGCACGGTGGCCGAAAACAGCCCGCCCGTCACGCTCTCTTGCACAAAAATTTGCCCTTCCGCGATCTGACCATCTTCCGCCAGGCACGCCAGGTGGGCGCTGGTACCGGTGCCACAGGGCGAGCGATCATCCGCCCCGCTGGGGCACAGCACAAACTTGCGCACGTCAATGGCGGGGTCCGCATGCGGCACGCAAATTTCCACGTGGTCAATCTCGCCCCCGTCATCCCCGGCGATGCCCTGGCGGTGCAGTTCATCGCGGATCAAAGATGTCATTCGCAGCAACTCGCGGCGGTTGGCCGGGATCAACTCCACCGGCGATTCGTGCAGGATGTAGAACCAGTTCCCCCCGTACGCCACGTCCCCCGTGAACTCGCCGTAACCCGGCACGGTCACTTTCACATCCTTCAGCGACCGCCGCGACGGGATGTTCTCAATCTCCACGCTGCCGTCCGGGTGCCGCCACGCCGTGATGCGCCCCACCGGGGTCATCAGGTGCCCTTCGCCGCTCTCCGGCCACCGCCCCAGGTGCGCCAATGCCGTCACCACCCCAATGGTGCCGTGCCCGCACATCCCCAGCGGCCCGGCGGCATCAAAGTAGATCACGCCCGCAACCTCGTCGCCCTCGGCCGGCCGCAGCCACGCCCCCACAAAGGCGTCGTAGCCGCGCGGTTCGGCCACCACGCCCCGCACCCAATCCCATTGCTTCATGACCAAGCGCTGCTCGGCCAGCGTCCCCGTCAGGTCCGGATGGTCATCCAGGACAATCCGGGTGGGCTCGCCTTCGGTGTGCGTATCAAGGACGCGAAGTGACCGCATCGCGCGAGTTTACGCGAACCTAAGGCACCAGCCACTGCCCTTCCCAGTCCGTCCCGGTCCAGGTCCAGCCCGCCCGCCGGTGGCCGCTGACCCGGGTGTCCAACCGGTCCATGCGGTCAATCGTCGCCCGCAGCAGAGCAAAGTTCACCCGCCCCGCTTCGCTCTCTTGCATGGTGGGTTCGCGGTCTACTAAGTCCAGCGGGTAGCCCGGCCCGGGCTCGGCCAATTCGGTGCCCGGCCCCACCGCCGCTAGGTAGCAGCGCCGCGCCAGAGGTTTGGTGCGCGCCCAGGCGGCCTCCACCTCCTCGCCTTCGCTCAGCAACTCCACCTCCCCGTACATCCGCACCATGCATCCACTCGCCGCACTGTAGAACACCCACACGCAGGGGCCACCCGCCCGCGCCTGCTCCGCTTTGGGCGAACGCGCATCCACATGGCACTGCAGCCAGCGCTGCGCCCGGTCGGCAAGCCGCAAGGTCACCACCCGCGAATCCACACCGGCCGCCCCCACCAACGACAAAACGGGTAGGTGAAAAGGGTCCCGCCACTTCAGCGCCCCTCGTTCCACATCGCCCCAGGATTCTTGAAGTAGGTCAGCCAGTTCCACGCCTCATTTTGCCAAAACCTAGTAAGTGTTCGGGAATCCCGCCGCCCAAGGGCTCCGACAACGGCAATGTGAGAAGGATTCGATCGCGAAAGGCGGGCATTAGTCTCGTCGAGGTCGTCACGGCGACGGTGTGCGTGGGGGTGCTGGGCGTGGCCACCATCGGCGGCACCACCGCCGCCAGCGCACGCCTGGATGAATCGCTCCTGACCAAGCAGGGGGCATCGGCCATCCAAAACGAGCTGGAAACCCTCAAAACCGCCGGTCGCATGGCCACTCTCACGCCCGGGCTCACCACCAAAGACGTAAACCTTGGCCCGAACACGGTCGGCACGATGACGACCGACGTGCGCGGCGATTTGCCTCCGCAACTCGCAGCCTATCTCCTTGAGGGCCTGGATGGGGACACCGCATCGATCTCGGCGATGGACATCAGCGAAGCCCACACTATGATTTTGCGGTCCTTTGGCAACAACGACCTCACTCAATGCCTGAGCTCGTCGAAGCTCAATGCTGCTGGTGGCTTTGACATTTACTTCTCAGAGCCGCTCAACGACACGAACAGCGGCGCGGATCTCGTACCCGAGCTGATCATCTCTTCCATGGCGAGTGCCTGCGACATAACGATTCAGGCGCTGGATTCTGAGGGTCAGGTCATCGGCGTACCGTACGCCGTCAGTACGGGCTTCGCGAACTCAACTCCGATGGGATACGTTTCCGATGGTCGATCCAAGACTTTCGAAGTTGGCATCCTCGGACTGGATCTATCCAAGACCTTCGAGGTTCAAAACGTGGCGGGAGTCCGCGTCCAACTGAATACGAAATTCACGTCTTTCAAGATCATTGGATTGAACGGCGCCGATGTGAAATCCACAGTGTCTCCCACCTACGAGGTGAGCGGCCCTGGCACCACGGCCAACACCGCCGGTGCCCTGATGCTGAATGGGCTGAAGTTCGGCTCGGAATCGACCAGCCTCTTTATCTACCCCGCTCGGGTGGAAAATCTTAACCTCAATGCTCCCTTAGGACGAGTGAGATTCCTCAACCGTCCATCCACCGTCTACGACGTGCTCATCAAGCTGGAGTTTGAAGCACGATCCATCGCCGGCCCGAAACCGCGCGAAATCCATGTCGAATCTGCCGTGCAGTACGGCTCGGTCTACTTCTAAAGAAATCCCATGCGAAGAAACAAGCGAATTCGAGGCTTCACGCTGACCGAGACCGTTGTCACCGCGGCTCTCTCAACGGCCGTCATCGGGAGTTCAGCGGGGTTGTTTGCGTATACCGTTCGGCGCGTTCAAACCGAGTCCGTCGAATTGGCGGTAGCAAGTCAAGCTCAAGAGCTGGCGGATGAAGTGACTTTGTTCATTCAAAGTAGCAGCTACGCCCGCTTGGAAAGCAGCAGCGACCAAACCACTCTGCTGGCCTTGGTGCCAACCAATGAAATGGATTCAGATGGCGATGGAGAGCCGGATACCCCAGGCCCCAGTTCCATCAGCCCGGCCGGACACGAAATCTACAGTTCGACTTCCTACGAAGGGTACATGTGGACGGCCCCTTCGGGTTCGACTCCGGGCACCATTCAGCGCTTGGTGAAATCAGACACAAGTAACAATGGCAGCGTCTTGGTGATTGACGACAGTTGGTCCCTCCGTGACGGCAAGCCGCGTTGGAACCTCATTCGGAGTGTGTCGTTTACCAACAACCCGCTTCGCAAGGAAACCACGATCATGATCAGAGCAAGTGCCAACCTCTCGACCGGAGAGGCCGCCGAGTCGCTCAGCAATGGAAACTCTTCCGAATACGTCGTTACGCGAATCGTGAGTTGGGGGCTCAGTAAGTGAAAATGAGTCGACTCAAGCGCGGGGCCGCGCTCATTTATGTGGCCGCCACCGGAACGGGCGTGACGCTCATGCTCGGCGGCCTCACCATGTTCACCGCCGAAGCGTCGCGCAAGGATCAATTGACCACCGAGTCCGTCGCGAGCCGCGCTGAAAGCGATGGCCTGTTCGAAAAGGGTCGCCTGATTGTGCGCGAGACCTCGTACAGCATGAATCCCATTGATGAAGTGAACTTGGAGGTCGAGGGGACAAACGAAGATGTTACGGCCAAGAGCTCGATGACCGACCTCATCTTGTCGGATCGACCTCTCACCACGCTGGAAGCTGGGCTGATTCCATTCGAGGCTACAAACCGGCAGGGGCTGACGGGTGTGTTTGTGGAGCCCGTCAACGATTCTGTTTACAAGGTACGTGTGAAGGAACTGGTGCTTGGGCTGCCTCTAGGCGACACGGCTTCATTTGCCTTTCCATCTCAAGAGCTCCAGGTGGCCCAAATCAATGGGTACCAATGGGTGCGGGGCGGCAAAATGCAGACCCTTCGCACGGGTGTGAACGGCACAACATCTGCCACTTATCGTGGGTCGCGGCGTTCCAACAAATTAGTCTCGGACACAGACCCGGTGCAGCGTCGCATCCGGGCGAAGACCATGTTTGAGGAATTGCCCGGCAGCGTCAAGCTCGCAACGGCAGTGAAGGGAAGTAAGAGCCTGTACAGTCGCAACCGAGTGGTCGGGGTGCCGTGGAACTACACTGCCTCCACTTCCCAACTCTCCGTGCGATCCTTCACCTGGAACGGGGCCGGACCCACGGCCGTCGCCCACATGGACCTGAAGCCGACCACCCCCCGACCGGCGGCCGTAACCGAAGGCTTGGTCGAAGCTCTTTTAGGCCCGCAAGGGTTCCCCATTGCCACGGCTACCGCCCGCAATAGCACGGCTGCGGTGTCTCAGCTTCGTGCCTATGGACCGTCCACATACGAGCTGCTTTGGTGGCGTGCGGGACAAACCGGCACCCGCCGCGTGGCCAGCCCAACTCAAGGCCAAACATCAGTGCCGTTTAGCTGGACCAACCAAGGCTTGCCCAACGATGCGCAGAACAACCCGCAGTTCCGGGTCGTCCACCTCTCGGGCGGCTTTGAAATCACGTCCAGTGCGCAACGGAATTCAGTAACGATGAACCTCACCAGCCAGGATGACGCCTGGGTGTTCATCAATGGCCAGTTGGCGATGGATATGGGAGGCCTGCATACGGCCATAACCTCCACGCGGCTCAACCGCGCCCCCATCGTGGTGGGTAAGAACCGTATTGACATCTTCCACGCCAATCGGGGCGGGACGAGCACCTTAGGGTTCCAGTCCAACGTGACTTTCACACCGGAGGCGCCCTTCACTCTGAACTCGGATCACGACTTTGGCTCCTTGGGGGCCACCATCGTGGGGGGTGCGGTCAGCACCCACTCCGAGGTCGTGGACGGCGGCGAACTCGATGCGGATAACGTGGCCATCACGCTCAACCCCCCGGGGAACACCAGCGGCTCGTTTTCGATGACCTACGATGCGGTGGCGACCACCGGCAGCCAAACCAAGAAGTTCGGGCACGCCGCGATGATGCTGAGCATCCATAGCTCCGCCTGGTCGGCCATTCAAGACCTCGTCAGCATCAGCACGGGCGAAGTACGGCCCGGTACGGTGCTGCAAGCTTTCCAACGCGATCGATCGACGGACAGCTGGCGCCCGGTGCCCGTGGTGGTGGGGCAAGTCGTGACCAACGGCCAATATCGGCGCATCAGTTTGATGACCGAGCCGGACAGCCTTACCGACCGCTACGTGTCGTTTGTATTCAATCCGGATCTCGCGAAGTACGCTTCGGCCGTCAAGGTCACCCAAGCCAGCTTTGGCTACCGTGAAGGAGACCGCACACTACCGATTCTGCTCACGCCGCCGACGACGGGTACGACGGACTTTCTGTTCTCGGTGGGCGGCGAACTACACGTCGAAAACCTGGGCAAGACCACCGGCGGCCTCTTTGCCCGCTCGCTCAAGATCACGGGCAATCCGTGGGAGGTGGTGGGCCATGTGAACATCAAGGACAAGGTGAGCGATTTCACCAACAACCCCTTGCTGGTGATCACCAACGGGCGGTTGCAGGCGGCCTCTCAGTCGCCGGTGCCTTTCATCCTCAATGAGGCGTCCTTTGCAACGGTCGCGAACTCGCGGTTAGATGGTGGCGCGACTCTCTCGGGAGTGCTCAACCCGCCCGCCGGAGAAACTCAAGTCAACCTCCTGATTGAAGGGAACGCGACCATCAACTCGCTCTCGATTCCCTCGGGAGGGACAATCTTCGTCACCGGAAATCTCACCATCAACAACAGCGTGACGACCGACGCCAACCGTAACATCCAGTGGCTCGTCAAAGGGGGTATCAAGGTGCCCGACACGGCCGCCTCCGGGTTATCCCTGCAGCGGCAGATCTTGTGCGCTGAAGGCAATATCGATATCCTCAGGCCTCTCGTCTTCTCGGGGGCGATGAAAACCAATGGGAACCTCAAGTGGATTGGGGCAGCCGGCCAGGGTGGCAGCGCCTTTACCCCCGTACAGATGAACGGCAACGGATTCTCCCTCAATTAAGAGAAGCTTGCCCTGGTAACCCTACGGGGATGGTCAAAACCAACCGACAACAATCCTGGAGCAGTCTCGCTGCTCTGGGATTGTCTATTCATGGACTTGTTGGGCATGGCAGGTTGGGCGGCCGCGATCATCGGATCGGGGTGGGCTATCGCGTCTTCGGTGCAGAGCAACCGCGCTCAGAACGAATACACGCGCGAACGCCAAGCGAACGACACGTTCCTGCACGCCAGCCACGTCATTAGCGAATTCAATGCGAACGGCACCGCCTTGGCCGAAGCCCTGCGCGCCATGGTCACCGCCGCTGGCGCCGACTCCGGCTACATCATGCTGTTCGACCGCAACCAGCCGAACAAGCTGACCACCCAAGCGGTCTACTCCTTTGACGATAACGATATCTTCCCCACCACCACGTTGATTGGCGAGGGCCTGGCGGGCACGGTGGCACACTCCGGGCAACCCGCCCACTTCACGCGCACCGGGGGCACCGATGTGCTGCACGAACTGCCCAACGACACCACCGCCGCTATCGCCACGCCCATCCGCAACCGCCTGTTCCGCGACCAAGACCTGCGGACCAGCGATGTTGTTGGCGTCCTCGTTCTGATTTCTAAAAAGAAGAAGATGTCGTTCCAAGGAGAACGGCTGGACACCATCACGGCGTTGGGCGCTTTGCTTTCCATGGCTGTTTCCAGCCATTGGATCGGCACTCACCACCGCCGCACCTTGCTGGACACCCTGGTGCTGATGGCCAGCACTCTGGAATCCCGCGACCGCTACATGTCGGGCCGCTCGCAACGCCTTTGTGACCTCGCTTTGCTGCTGGGCCGCAAGTTCGGGATGAGCGACGAAGCCCTGGAAGAGCTCCGGCTAGGCATGCTGCTCCAAGACATCGGCAGCATTAAGGTGCCGGACGCGATTTTGCACAAGTCTGGGCGCCTCACGGCCGAGGAGTTTGAGCTTCTCAAGCAGCACACCACGTTTGGCTACGAACTTTGCCGCCGCCTGATGATGCCGCGCGGCGTGCTGACGATTGTCCGCAACCACCACGAGCGGCTGGACGGCACGGGCTACCCGGACCAACTGAAGGGCGAACAGATGCCCCTGGCCCTGCGAATTGCGGCTCTCGCGATTGCCTTTGATGCCATGGCCTCGCCGCGTGCCTTCCGCACCGCCCTGGACCTCGACGAAATCCTGGCTCAATTGAACCTAGAGGCCGGCACCCACTTCGACGCGGTGGTGGTGCAAACCCTGCGCGAAAGTGTGAACGACGAAGAATTCCAACGCATTTACCCCGCACTTTCGACCTCTCTCGAGAAGCGTGTCTCGGATCTTGCCGCATGAAGCCGAGTTCTCACCTCATCGGATTGGAGCTCGGGGCGCACGCCCTGAAGATGGTGCGCATCGAATCACAACGGCGCAGCAACATCCTTACGGGTGCTTGGCGCATCCCCACCGAGGGCGCCATGGACTGGCGCCGCGTGGACCACAAGTCACCGGCCTTTCTGGGCGTGAAAGCCGAAGTCGCACGCTTGGGGTTGAAGGGCCAGGACGTGTGCTTCAGCCTGCCCCCCGAACACACCGTTCTGCGATGGATGGACTTTGCCGGCGTGGAGGAGGCGGACTGGAAGGACGCCGCCGCCCTGATGCTTCGCAAGAATCTGGACGAAACCCAACCGTGGGAAATTGCCATCGGCACCGAACCCGACCCCGTGACCAACGAACGACTGGTGACGGCCATGCCGCGCGATTTGATTTTCCGCTACGCCGATGCCGTGCAGGGACTCGGCTTGAACCCCGTGGCCGCCGAACCCGAGTCCAACGCCATTTTGCGCATTGGTGGCAGTGTCTTGCGCCGCCGCAGCCCGCTGCTTCGTGATGGTGCGGCCGTGATTCTCGATATTGGCTACCAGCGGACCCGCATCGACATGGTACGGGACGACAAGATCGAATTCACACGTGAATTCCGATTTGGATCTCACCTTTTGATCAAATCCATTGCCAAGGAGCTGGTGCTGACCGAGGAAGAAGCCGCGCATACGCTGGAGCACTCCACGGCCTCCCTCAGCAACCGAGGCTGGCTGCAGATTCCCACCCCGGGAGGCTTGGCACAGGTTGACGCCAACCCGCACTTGCAGATTCTGGTGCGCGAAACCGGCCGACTGGTGCGCTACTTCCGCTCCATCTATCCCGAGCGTAGCTACGCAGGTACGGTAGCCAGCTTGCTGGTGACCGGCGGTTTGGCGGGCCTGAACGGCATCTGCGAATACGTGGAGCGCGCCCTGCAGATCGAATCCTGCCTGGTGGACCCGCTCTCGGTCGTCCGCATCGACCTGCCGGAGGATCAATTCATTCTCATGTCACGCGCACCGTACGTGTTTACAGTGGCGACGGGGCTCGCCCTCGCGCTCCGCAATCGAATGGGCTTTGAGGAGGAAAGAAAACCAAATGGTTCAAAACGCATTCTCGCGCGGGCCGCGTAAGCCGGCTCGATACCTCGCTCACACCAATGTGCTGGGCGGGTGGTTTGTTTTCTGCGCGCAACGCGCGGCCCAGCGCCGCGCCCAGCAGCAGCTTACGGCCGCCGGTGCGACGTGCTTAGTGGCTGCCCTGGCCGCTTGCCTCTACGTCTTCACCGAGTCCGCCGCCGTGGCCCAAAAGCAGCAACGGGAGTTGCAGCAAATCCAAAGCCAAATGCGCCTGCTCGGGGCTGGAGCGCAGGAGGCTACTGTGCAACGCGAGTACCGCACGATCCTCACGCAAAGTTTGGAAGCTAACGCACAACTGCTTGACCCGCTCGCCATGACGCTCAACGAAATGCCGATGAGCTGCTGGCCCGAGCAAGTCACCGCTAACTACCAAGACGACGAGCCTCAAATCTCGGGTCGCGTGCTGGCCGTGAACGGAGAATCGAAGTTCGAGTTCGTCCGCGTGCTGGAGGCCAACGGAGTGGGATTGGAAGCCAAGATCGAGTCCTTTGGAATGGAGACCAAAGAAGGCAAGACGGTCGAACGCTTCTCCTTTATCGTGAAGAAGTCCACGGAGGCCACGCCGTGAGCGCGAAAGCCGCACCCCGCAAAGCCCCCGCCCGCAAGGGGAAGAAGCGCAACGCGCGCAAGCCCCTGCAAACTGGCCACGCCCTGCTCATCCTCGCCGGCTTCGCCTTTGCGTTTGCCGTCTATTGGGGCTTCAGCCAGTACCAAGCTTCTCAAAGCCTGGCCGCCCAGATCGAATCAGAGCGCAACACCCTCGTGACAGCCAAATCCGACGCGGAAGCGATGGATGTCGAGGGCAAGTACCACCGCATTCTGGGCGACCGCATTGTGAAGGAATTCAACCGGCAGCTCTCATCGCTGGCCGTTAACCATTCGGTGCAAATCGTTCGTGGGGGCCAAGATGACAAGCTGGATCCGCGCATCACGCGCGCCAGTGGAAAGGGACCCGCCGAGGGCTGGGCCAACCTCACCTACGAATTTGAAGTCGTTGGCGAAACCCGCAATGTGCACCAGCTTCTGCGCACGTTGGCCGAAGGCCCGATGGCATTTGAGTTTGAAGACATCACCTATCGCCGCCGCAGCGCCGACCCCCTGCAGAAAGGGATCAACGCCCGCGTTTCGGTGCGCCTGGTCACTCGCCAGGGGCTGAGCAAGGGACCGGCAGGCCCGGTGAACCCAGTCGCGACTCCCCCCACCGGAGGGAAAGCCTAATGTCCGGCGGACGCGGCAAGATGGGGCTCGTGGTCATCCTGGCCCTCGCGGGCATGGCCTTGGCCAGCATGCTCTTCCTCAAGAACCAACTCTCAAACGCGGCGGCCGCCAAGAACGCGGATCGCAAGAAGTCGTCCTCCAGCGCCACGCCCAAGGACGACCCGAAGCTGAAGCCGGCTCCGAACAAGAACCGCTTAGCCGTCCTCATCGTGGACCCCTTTGCGCGACCCGCTCCTTACCAGACGGCCATCGCCGAACCTGTATCTACCAGCGGCACCGCCAGCAACTCCGGCTCCGACCGTAATCTACCCCCGCCGTCGTTCACCCCGATTGATCGCGGCGAATCCCCGCTGTTTCTCTCGCCGGGTGCCCTGCCGGGCTCCATCCCCACGGCCGTGCCCAGGGACAACACCCCGTTGGCCCCCGCCCCGGGCGAGGAAGACGATACGCCCCCGGCCGCTCCTATCCAGGTGCAGGTGCGCGGCATTGTTGGCGCGGATCGCCCGCGCGCATTTCTCACTGTCAACGGCTCCACCCGCACGGTGCAGTCCGGTTCAGATCTCGGTGATGGGGTGCGCGTCCAGCGCGTCACCTCCACCCACGTTGTCATCGAACGAAATGGCAAGTCCATTTCTGTTCCCGTCGGAAAGGAAACAAACCTGTGATCACTACTCTCATCGCTATGACCGCCTGGTGGCAAGCTTCCCCCGCTCGCGCGCGGGTGCCCTATCAGCCCATGATCGTGGCTTCGGTGGCCGCACCGCAAACCGTGGAGCTGCCCCTGCCGCCGGTGGAAGAAAAGCCCTTCCCTTCGCTCAGCCAGATCGTGAGCGAAATCATGGCCACGCGTCAGTCCAAGCCGGACGTGTCGCCCCCGCAGGTCATTGGCAATAGCGAAGTCATCGCCCCGGCCCAAACGACCACGACGACGTCCACCACCACTTCCACCACTACGACCACCACGACCGAGATTCGACGCATCCCGTCGCCTCGCGATCTGCCCGTTCTTGCCCCGGACCCGATGCGCAAGGAAGTCTCGGTGCAGGTGCAAGACATGGACGTGGCGACCGTTCTTTCCACGCTGTGCGAGCAGATTGGCATCAACCTGGTGCTGCAGAGCCCGAGCGACAAGAAGCTGACGCTGAACCTGAGCAACACGCCGTTCCGCGACATCTTGACCACTATTTGCAGCCTCAGCGACCTCTATTTTGTCGAGACCCCGAGCATGGTCGTCGTCGGCAGCAAGGACGCGCTGGTGGCCCGGTATGCGGAAGCCTTCTACAAGGCGTATCCGCAGTTCCGTCCGGCCGATAACGGGGCCATCGTGTCTCGCACCGTCAAGCTGGATTACGTGGACGCCGTGGCCGTGGCCCAAGTACTGCGCGAACAGTGGAAGGAAGAGGACCTTAGCGTTTCCGTCGGCCCCTCGCACTGGACTCCGGAACTCATGGAAGCTTCCTCGGGCTCGGTGACCGGCATCAACGGTGCCGCCAACTCCCGTCCCCCGGCCGCTGCCGGTGGTGGGGGAACCGGACCGACCGGCGACCCGGCCTCCAAGGTCGTCATCCTGCGCGGCAGCCAAACCGTAATCGATCAGGCACTGGAGCTTGTGAAGACGATGGACTACGCCCGCCCGCAGGTGGTCATCAAGGTTCAGATTCTCGACATTAGCAACGATGCGCTGCAGAACCTTGGCCTCAAGTGGGATTTCGGCAGTACGGGCTTCACCGAAAACAACCCGCCGGGCATCGGCGTTATGCCGTTCCAACGCCAGGGCTTCAATTTCCAGGCACAGATTGCCGCCTTGATCGAAAATGGCGCCGGCCGCGTGCTGGCCGAACCCAATGTGAGCGTGCTAGACGGCCGACGAGGCTTTGTCCTTATCGGCGACCGCCTGCGCTACCCCGTGGCCACCGGCCTGGACGCCAATGGCCGCCCGATCTTTACCACCGAAGAGCAGCCGGTGGGCATCTACCTGCAGGTGGCACCCACCGTAGCCGCGGACAACACCGTCTCGATGTCGATCTATCCGCAGGTCAGCGCGGTTACGGACTTCCTGGATGTGCCAAATGTGGGCCGCTTCCCGCAGATCAGTACCCGCGAAACCCAGTCGTCCATCTCGGTCAAATCGGGCCAGACAATCGTCATTGGCGGCCTGATTCAAGAACAAGACATCAAGAAGTGGCAAGAGGTGCCGGTGCTCAGCCGCATCCCCTTCTTCGGTGAGCTCTTCAAGTGGCGCAGCACGACCAAGACCAGTTCGCAGGTGGTGATTAGCATCACCCCGACCGTGGTCCGACCCGAAGACAACCAGCCCGAGTAACCCCGGTTGAACCCATGATTGCTGAACGAACGATACGCGATATTGTTATCGAGGAAGGCTTTGTCACCACGGAGCGGTTGAACGAAGTCCTGGCCGCCCGCTCCGACTCGACCGAGAATGTGGGCGACCTGCTTCAGCGCATGGGGCTCATCACCGAGAAGCAACATCTCCAGTGCGTGGCCCTGCAGGCGGGGATCCCCTTTGTGGACCTCTCCAAGCTCGAAATCGAGCAGGATGTGGCCCGCAGCATCTCACACCAGATTGCCGTCAAGCACCTCGCCATCCCCATCGAAAAGACGGAGTATGCCGCCTCGGTGGCCATGTTCAACCCGCTGGATGTCGCCTCCATCGACGAAATCCGGGTGCAACTGGGCGTGGACGTGGACCCGATGTTCGCGACCGAATCTGACGTGCGCGAGGCCATCTTCCGGGCATTTGGGAGCTTTGATAGCCTGTCTGTTTTGGCCGGTGAATTCGCAAAGGGCGTCGAAATCTCGACGAGCGATGCCGGAGTTGAGGACGATCAGGCCACCATCAGTATCAATGAGCGCGAAGATGGGGCGCCCATCATCCGCTTGGCCAATGCCCTGCTGGCCCGCGCCATTCGCGGCCACGCGAGTGACGTGCACGTGGAGCCCGGCCCGAACGATACGCGCGTGCGGTTCCGGGTGGACGGCATCCTCAGCGAAGTGATGACCATCCCCAAGGCCGTGCAACGCCCGTTTGTGTCGCGCCTTAAGGTCATTGCGGGGCTCGACATTGGCGAGCGCCGCATCCCGCAGGACGGTCGCTTCTCGGTCAGCCTGAGCGAAGGCGGTTACGATTTGCGTGTTTCCACGTACCCCACCGTCCATGGCGAGAAGGTCGTGCTCCGCGTGCTGGATAAATCCTCCTTGGCGGTCAACCTCACCACCCTGGGCATCCCGCCACTTTCGCTGGATCGCATCCTCAAGCGCGTGGAGGAAAGCCAAGGGCTGATCCTCGTCACCGGTCCGACGGGCTCGGGGAAATCCACCACGCTCTACTCGATTCTCAACCATTTGAATGACAACAGCCGGAACATTGTCACCATCGAAGATCCGGTGGAGTATCAACTGGAAGGCATTGCCCAGGCCAACGTGAACGTGGGCGCCGGGATGACCTTTGCCAATGGTCTGCGCGCCATCCTGCGCCAAGACCCGGACGTGATTCTGGTGGGGGAAAGCCGTGACCCCGAAACCGCCAAAACCGCGATTGAAGCCTCGCTCACCGGCCACTTGGTTCTCACCTCACTCCACGCCAACGACTCGATGGCGGCGGTTGTCCGTTTGGTGGAAATGGGCGTCGAACCCTTCCTTGTAAGCAGCAGCGTGACGCTAAGTGTGGCCCAGCGACTGATGCGCCGCACCTGCTCGCACTGCGCCAAACCTTATCTGCCGGATTCGATCGTTCTGGAGTCGCTCGACCTGCCGCTCAACCGCGAGTATCTGAAAGGTGAAGGGTGCGAGAAATGCGGCGGGACGGGCTACCGGGGCCGATGCGGGGTCTATGAGGTCGCGGACATCTCGCAGCGCATCCGCCAGATGATCTTCGTCGGCGAGAGCACCGACGCTATCCGCCGCGAGGCCGTGCGCGGAGGGATGAGAACTCTCCGCCAAGACGCCTTGACGAAGGTGCTGGAAGGGATTTCGACGGTGGAGGAAGTTCTCCGCGTCACCCCGAATGAAAGTCAGGAATGAGCGCTTACCGATACAAGTACGTTTCACCGGATGGTGAAACGCATACCGGCCAGGTCCGCGCGGACAACATTGACCAAGCGACCGTTGAGCTTGCCCAACGGGGCCGGGTCATCAGTATCGTCCCGCTGCTGGAACAAGCGAGCGACTTTGGCGACGAGGATGACGCACCGGCCTCCTCCAACCCCCTCGCCAGTCTAAGAAAGAAGAAAACCAAGACCGAGGACGTCATCACCGTCCTGCGCAACTTGGGCGTGATGGCCGAATCCGGTGTCCCGCTCAAAGAAGCTCTGGAAACCGTCTCGCTCGAAGCCGGCACCCCGGACCTCACCGAAGCTCTCCGCGACATCAAAGACCGCGTAATTGGTGGTTCTGCCCTGGGTGAAGCGATGCGCGAACACCCCAAGATGTTCGGCACCCTGGCCTGCAACATGATTGCCGTGGGCGAAGAAGGCGGCAACCTGGATAAGGCCCTCGGCTCCGCTGCCGAGCAAATGGAGCGGTCCGCCGCCATGCGCGGCAAGGTCATCAACGCGCTGATCTACCCGGCCATTCTCACCGTCGTTTCGTTCCTCAGCGTGATCTCGCTGGTGGTGCTGGTGCTGCCGCAGTTCGTCGAGACGTTCAAGCAGATGGACATCGAGCCGCCGCTGATGACGCGGATGCTGATGGCCTTTGGCAACCTGTTCCGCCTGTATCCCTTGGTGACTTTCGGTGTCTCGATTGCCGTGTTTGTAGGGGCCAAGATCGCCTGGGCCCGAGAAGATGTCCGCAAAGCGGTCCTCGTGTTTGCCTTGCGCATTCCCGTGGTCGGCGAACTCATCTTCAAGGTCGCGCTCTCCCGTGCCATCCACACATTGGCCGCCCTCACCGGCGCCAACATCCGCTTGGTGGAGTCCCTGGAACACGCCGCCAATGTCTCCGGCTTGCCCAGCCTCGAAAACGCCTTCCTGACCGCGCAGGACGACCTGCAAAATGGGCAAACCCTGGGCGAATCCTTGGCCCGCACCGCCATCCTGCCGTCTACTCTGGTCCAGCTCATTTCCATTGGCGAACGCACCGGCCGTCTGGCCCCGCTTCTCGACCGCGCGGCTCTGCAAATGGAGAACGACGCCGATGCCCGCCTGAAGGCCGTGGTCAGCCTCTTTGAACCCATTCTCATTGTGGTGATGGGCGGTGTCATCGGGATGATCACGCTGTCGATCATCACCCCGCTCTTCAGCATCATGCAAAAGATCTAAATTTCTAGGGGCATGGTCTAAGAATCATGAAGCCACTCGCCAATACAAGAGATGTGACTCGGTCGCATCGCGCTGGCTTCTCTCTGGTGGAGATGATGGTGGTGGTCAGCATCATTGGCATCCTCACGGCCATTGCCGTGCCTAAGTTCAACGATATTCAGCGGAAGAGTCGCGAATCCGCGCTGCGCACCGATTTACAGGTGTATCGCAGCGCCATCTACGTTTTCTACAGCGACACCGGACTCTATCCGAGCACGCTCAATGATCTCGCCGCTCGCACGGCTCCGAGTACCGGCCTGAACGCCAATGGCGCGACCCGCAACCTGGTGGACACTACCTGGCGCGGACCTTATGTGGAATCGGTGCGGTTCGACCCGGTGTCGGATCAGCCGTTCCAGTACTTCACGGCCGCCGGTTCCGTGGGCACCGTCAAGCCGTCTGCCCCGGGCAGCGACTCGAACGGCACCCCCTTCGCCGACTATTAAGCTCCGGCTTCGTTGAGCTTGGCGCGCACGGCCTTCAGGGCCGCCGCTCGCACGGGGTCATCGGTCGAGGTCACTCGTCCTGCTTCCTTTACGTCCGGTTCCAGCGGTTGCTTCTCCAGTCGCCGCCCCTTGGTGGTGATGTAGTCACTCACCGGGTACTGCAACGAGAAACCGTGCGGCAATCGCGCATTCACGCTGGCCAGCACCGCTCCCGCCGAGGGTGAACCGACCAGAATCGCATCGGCGTTCTCCTTCAGTGCGGCGGCCGTGATTTCACTGGCACTCGCCGAACCCCGGTCAATCATCACCGCAATCGGGCCCTTAAAGGGGTCAATGCCGCGCGGGCGGGTGCGCGCTCGCGAGGTCGTCCAGGTCGCCACGCGCCCCAGGTCAACCTCTTCGTTCGGGTGCGCCCGTTGCCAATCCGAAACAATGCGACGGCTGAGGAACACGCCGTACTCCGTGTTCGGCGGGAGAATCAGCGAAAGCAGGTGGTTGAGGTTGCTACTGGCGCCACCGCCGTTGCGGCGCAGGTCGAGAATCAAGCCCTTGGCCTCTTCCTCGTGCGCCTCTTTCATCAGCTTTTCGATGTTCTCGCGGCTATAGCCATCGGAGAACGTCGGTACGCGCAGCACGGCAATCTCTCCGACAATCGTGAGCGTCTCGCGGCGGCGAGGCTCATCTTGCACCAACAAGAGCACATCCGACACGGTGGGCAAGGCCGGCACCGACGCCACCCGCCCGCTCCCCGGAGACAGACGAATGTGGCTGATCCCGTACGTGCGCAGAAGCCGGTTGAGAGTGGCCGTGAACGCCGCCGGAGTGGAACTCCGCTCGACGGCATCGCTCTCGCGGCGCACCAGCTCGGGCCAGGTCCCGAAGTCGATGTTCGGCACAAAGGCGCGCTCCACCAGCGTCTTGCCAATCGCGTCAATGACTTCCTTCTTCTGCGTCTGATTCAGCGTCGGCGCATCAGACTGGGCATGGGCCAGCACCAGGCTGGCGGCAACAAAAAAGGCCGCCGTGCTTCTTAACCACTTCGCGTTCATTTTCTTCCTGGTTATACGAATGAGGAGCCGTCATCGACTCCTCGCGTTCAATACCAGGGAGTTTACTCGCCTTGGGCTTGGCTATACGAAACGACGCCGTCGAACTTACACAGCTGTTCCGTCTTCACAAAGTCCACGCCGGCTTGGGAGAACTTCCCAAGCAGTTCCACGACATCCGCACTGCTGATCGTGCCCTCGGTGGCCATGAATCGGCAGCGCCAGTGGTCCACCACTGCCGTCTCGGGGAAGCCGTCCGGCCACACCAGTACCCCTCGGTTAGTCACGAGCTTCAGCTTGGCTTTGCCAGTGGAAAGCGCGGCGATCTTGTCGCCAAAGGCCTGCTTGTCCGTGCTGCGGTCGTGCACAAACACGTCAATGCCAACCACTTCCTTCTTCCCGGCCGGTCGACGTTGCAAGCGCGGCACCGGCGAGCAGACGTTGCGGTCCTTGTCGTACTCCACCGCCGCGAGGGTGGTGGGGCGCTGCCCCACGCGGGCCGCGACCGCATCACCGAACTCCTGGGTGCTCACTCGCTTTTGGCTCACGCCCTCTCGGTAGATGTCGGGCGTGTGGATACCGTCTTCCAGCGTCTTCAGCCAGGCGTTGTGCACGGTCTCCGCGACTTCAGGCTGACCAATATGCACCAGCATCTGCACGGCGCCCAGCAGCAGGCCGCTCGGGTTGGCAATGCCCTGCCCGGCAATCATCGGCGCGCTGCCGTGGATCGCTTCGAACATCGCGCACGATTCGCCAATGTTGGCTGAGCCCCCCAGCCCCACCGAACCCGTGATCTGAGCCGCAATGTCGCTGATGATGTCGCCGTAGAGGTTGCTCGTCACGATGACATCAAAGATTTCCGGCGTATCGGCCAAGCGGGCCGAACCGATGTCCACGATCCAGTGATCCTTCTCGATGTCCGGATACTCAGCGCCCACTTCATCAAAAATCTTGTGGAAGAGGCCGTCCGTCAGCTTCATGATGTTGTCCTTGCTGAAGCACGACACCTTCTTGCGGTTGTTGGCCTTGGCGTATTCAAAAGCGTAGCGGACGATCTTCTCGGTGCCCGGCTGGGTCACCAGCTTCAGGCTTTGGTAAGCCTCGTCGGTCTGCCGGTGCTCAATCCCAGCGTAAAGGTCTTCCTCGTTCTCCCGGACGATGACCACGTCCATCTTGGGGTGCTTGGTCTGGATGATCGGGTAGTAACTCACGCACGGGCGCACGTTGGCGTAGAGGCCAAGCGTCTTGCGCACCGTGACGTTAAGACTCTTGAAGCCGCCCCCCTGCGGTGTGGTGATGGGCGACTTCAGGAACACTTTGGTGCGGCGGAGCGATTCCCAGCTGGAATCCGCGATGCCACTCGACACCCCTTGCTTGTAAACCTTCTCCCCGATCTCGATGGTCTCGATCTCGATGGCAGCGTTCGCGGCCTCAAGGATCTTGAGCACCTCGGGCATGATTTCTGGGCCAATGCCATCGCCGAACGCCACTGTAATCGGAACCTTTTGCTCCATGGCGTTAGCCTAGCCGATGATGGCCCAGAATTGGCGAGGATTTAGGCTTTCAGCCGTTCCGCCATTTGCAAAAAGGCGGTGATGGCCCCATCGCTCAGGGCTTTCGTTCGTTCGTTGGCCAGTTGCCCATCGGGGCCGTAAGCGCTCAATCCGCCGCCCACACTCACCTGCTGCGGCACCGTGATCGCCATCACCTCGTTCAGCACCTCGCGCACTACGCGCAGGGCGCGCAGGCCACCGAGTCCGCCCGGAGAGGCCCCCGCCAGCATCACCACCTTGCCGGCCCACACGTTGGCCTGGCCGGTTTCCTGGTCGGTGCGGCTCGCCCAGTCAAGCGCATTTTTGAGCAGCGGCGTGATGGAGCCGTTGAACTCCGGGCTAGTGATAACCACGGCATCCGCCGCCAGGATCGCCGAGCGCAGCTGCAGCACCTCATCCGGCAGACCGCTTTCGGCCTCCAAGTCGCCATCGTAAAGCGGCAAAGGCACTTCCGAGAACTCAAAAGTCTCCGTCTGGTGGCCCCGGGCTTGGATTTCTCCCAGCAGGTACTTCAACAATTGGCGATTCAAGGATTCTCGCCGCGCACTGCCGGCCAGCCCAAGGATATGCATGGTCGTATTCTACGGTCTCAAAGGCCGCGCGGTCCCGCCAGCAGTCGCAGTCCGTTGAGGATTACGATCACGGTCGACCCTTCGTGCCCAATCACCGCAATCGGCAGCATCATTTCGGCCCGTCCCGGCACCAGGGCACCCCACAGCACGCTATTGAGCGTCAGCAATCCGATGATCACCCCCGCGAACACCAAGTTGGCGCGGATGGTGCGGCGCGTAGCCGAACCCAGAGCCATCAGGTCCGAAATCCGCTCCACTTTGTCGTCCATCAGCACCACGTCGGCGGCGTTCAGCGCAATGTCGCTCCCCAGGCCACCCATGCCAATGCCCACGTGAGCGCGGGCCAGGCTCGGCGCATCATTCACCCCGTCGCCGATGAAGGCCAGGGTCTGCCCCTTGGCAATCGAATCGGCAACCAGCTTCTCCTTATCCTGCGGCAGCAAACCGGCGTGGACTTCGTCAATGCCCACTTGGGCGGCCACGGCATGGGCGGTGGCGGGCTGGTCGCCGGTCAGCATCGCAATCCGCTTAATGCCCCGCGCACGCAGCTTGTCCAGGGCCTCTCGTACGCCCGGTTTGGGCTGGTCGGCCATCGTCAGGGCCGCCCACTGGTCGCCGGAGTTCAGGATCGCGATCGTCTCGCCCCGTTCGGCAAACGCCTTGACATGCTCCTCAAATTCGGCCGGCATGTTTTCAAAGAACCGCCGCTGACCAATCCGGACCACCGAGCCTTGCCACTGGGCTTCCACCCCTTTCCCGGGTACGACCTTCACGTTCTCCACGTTCGGCAGGGGCAATTCCCACTCGTTGGCCTTCTTCACAATGGCCGTGGCCAGGGGGTGCGTGCTGTGCTGTTCCAGCGCCGCCGCGAGGCCCAGCATCATGCGGGCGGCTTGGCTGGGGTCTTCGCCCGGGTGCCAGCACCCCGCGTCGTCTTTGCACACGCCCGCCCCCACCAGCGCCGGGCCGCACACGCAAATTTCGGTGAGAGCAAATTTGCCCTCGGTGAGAGTGCCGGTCTTGTCGAGGAAAACGGTGTCGATCTTGCCCAGCGTCTCGATGAACTCTCCGCCCCGCACCAGCATGCCGCGCTGCGCCGCCCAGGCCAATGCCGAAAGCGTGGTGGCCGGGGTGCTGATGACCAACGCACACGGGCTGAGCGCCACCAGCAAGGTGAGCGAAGCAAACAGCGCCGCCGGCGGAGCCTGCCCCACCGCCAACCGGATGCCCCAACTGAGGAGCGCCGCCCCCAAGACAAAGAACGTGTAGCGCTGGCCAAACCACTGGCTGATGCGCTCGCCGCTGGCCTTGTTCTCCTGGGCGTCGTGGACCAAGGCCACCACTTTCTCCAGCATCGTGGCCCCGCTCGCCGCCGTGACCCGGATCGTCACCGTGCCCTCGAGGTTCTGGGTACCGGCCAAGAGCCGATCCCCTTCCCGCTTGTCCACGGGCCTCGCTTCGCCGGTCATGGCGCTTTCGTCGGCTTGCGTCACGCCTTCGACGATCTCGCCGTCCAGCGGCACGCCCTGGAAAGCCGGCACGCGCACCAAGTCGCCCACCACAATTTCCCCGACGGGTACGCGGGTTTCGCCGTTGGAATCAATACGGATGGCCTCGTCCGGCCGAAGCTTGATCAGCCCTTCAATCGCCGATTTGGTCCGCGCCATCGCGAACTCTTCCAGCGTGCCCGCCAAGGCAAAGAGGAAGAGCAAAACCGCCGCTTCGGTCGGGTGGCCTACAAAGATGGAGCCCGCCGCCGCCAGCAGCATCAGGATGTGAACGTCGAATTCCTTGCGACGAAGTGAATCCCACCCTTCTTCCAGGGCGTGGACGGAGCCAAAGGCCACCGCCAGCCAGGACGCCCACACGGGGCCTCCGAAAATCGCAACCGCTAGGCTCACGCCGCAGAGCGAAGTGAGAACGGTATGGATGCGGCGATCCATACCGTTCAGATTAGCCGATTAGCTCGGCTCGGTCGGGGATGTTCCGGATTCGACCGCTTCGGCGGGCTTGCGCATGCGCCCGAGGACCTTGTACAGGTCGTCGAAGATCGAATACGAACACGGAATGACGAGCAGGGTGAGGAACGTGGAGAGCAAAGTCCCCCCGATGATCGTGATCCCGATGGTCTCTCGGAACTCCGACCCCCGCCCAATCGCCAAGGCCACCGGCATGAGGCCGACCAGCAAGGCGATGGTGGTCATCATGATCGGGCGCAATCGCGTCCGGCCGCTTTCCACCAGGGCGTCATACCGAGGCAGACCCCGATCGCGTAGCGTGTTGGTGTAGTCCACCAGCAAGATCGCGTTCTTACCGACGAGGCCGATCATCGCCACAATCCCGATCATTGCAATGATGTTCAGGGTCGTGTTCGTCAGCATCAGGGCCAGCAGGGCCCCCACCATGGCTTGCGGCTGCGCCAGCTGAATCACGAACGGATACAGCAGGTTGTTGTACAGCGCCGCCAGCACGAAGTAGACCAAGATCACCCCGAAGAAGATGGCCCCGAAGAGGTAGCCCGTCTCCCGCTGCTGTGCGTCGGCCTGGCCCAGGGGCTTGTAGGTCACGTTCTCGGGCACCAGATTGCCTTCCTTGAGGAGTCGGTCAATCTCGGCCTGCACCGAGCCCGCCGCGTACCCCGGCAACAGGTTGGCTGTCACACGCACCTCTGGCTTGCGGTCCACGCGGTCGATCTTTGTCACGCTTTCACCCACTTCGATTTCGCTGATTTCACTCACGAAGATCGGGTTCCCGCGCACGAAGGTGACGGGGACCTGCCCGAGCAAGGAGGGATCCGAGCGCTCGACTTGGTCCATCATCACCCGCACGTCGTACTCCAGGCCATTTTCGCGGAATTTGACGTCCTCGTTGCCTTCGTACAGCGTGCGCAGGGCACCCCCGAGTTGCTGGGTGGAGATGCCTTCTAGGCCCTGACGAGCCGGGTCGGGGATCACGCGGAGCTCGGGTTTCCCGGGCTTCGAAGAGATATCCGGTTGCACCACACCCTTGATCTTTCCGGAAGCCAGTAGGTCACGCACCTTGATCGCGGTCGACAGGGCTTCCTCGCGTTCATCACTCTGGAAGCTGAGCTGAATCGCTGCCCCAAAGTCGAAGCCGCTCGAAACCGCCACCTTTACCGTCGCCCCCGGCACTTGGCCGATGCGCTCCAAGAGCTGCGCGGCCACCGTCGTATCCGGCGTATCGCGGAGGGGTTCGTAGTGCTTGGCCCACGGGAGTTTGTCCAGCAACGCCGACTTCTCCCACAGCACCACTTGGGTCCGCGCCACGTTCGGAGCCTGCGACCCCGCACCGAAACCGCCCGAGGCCGTCGAGCCCAGAGTGGTGTAGACGTAGTGGATGTCCGGGTGGCCCATCAAGCGCTGCTCCACCTGGCGTACCGCTTCGCTCGTGCGCTCCAGGCTGGCATCGGTCGCCATTTCAATGTCGATGTTGATGCGGCCCACGTCACTCGGCGGCAAGAACGCGAACTTAAACACGTCGTCCCCGCCCTTGTAGTAGTAGCGGTAGCCGTAGCCCGCCCCCGCCGCAATCGGGAAGATCGCCGCAAAGAGCAGGGTCTTGCCCAGGATGCCCCAGGTGCCCCGATAAGGCTCGTCGCCCTTCGCCTTGCGCACCGCATTGCGAATGAGGTTGCCGATAAAGATCAGCAGACCAAGGATGATGGTCGGCTGAGCGAGGCCCATGCCGCGCTGAACCGCTTCCATCCAGTGCTTGCCCGGATCTTCCGGCACCAGCACCGTGCTTCCGCCAATGAACGCAAACGTCGCGAATAGCGCCGCAAAGCCCCCGCCGAACACCGTCCAGCGGTGATCCAAGGACCACTTCAGCACATTGGCGTAGCGGTCGGCAAAGCCGTGGAAGAACCGGTTGAATCCGCGCGCAAACGCCGTCTT
>CAZDWU010000012.1:0-10344 GCA_964509165.1 uncultured Chthonomonas sp.
CTCCCCGGCTCCAGCGTTTCCAGCCGCGTGCTGCGCCTCAAGTTCAAGAACACCACGCGGATCCCACTGGGGTTGAATGAGCCGCTCACGGCCTCGCTTTCCACCGCCGCCAGCGACTTTTCCGCGATGACGGAAGCCGGGATCGGCACCAACGGCCTCACCGACGGGGCCGTGGCCAGCGCCTCCATCGGCACCCCTCGCGCAGTGTGGGAAGACACCGATGGCACGATGTACGTGGCCCAAGGGGCCAGCAACGGCATTCGCCGCATCCGCAATGGCACGGTCAGCACCATTGGCAGTGGATACCAGAACGTTTTCGGCATCGCGGGCGACCCGCAGGGCGACTGGATCTACTTCATCGAGCGTGACCGGCACCGCATCATCAAGCTGCGCAAGGATGGCTCCGAGGGGGCGGTCCTGGCGGGCGGCCCGGGGGCGGGCGATGGCATCGGCACCGGGGCCAGCATCCTCTTTAACACCCCGACCGGCCTGAGCTACGGCGATGGCAACCTCTATGTCGCGGACCTCGGCAACGGCAAGGTGAAGAAACTCACGAACCTCAATGCGACCCCGGTGGCCACCCTCGCGGCCACGGTGCCGAATGCCACCGGCGTGGACTACGGCATCATCCAGGGTCGCCCGATCCTGGGGGTTACCTCGGGAAGCACCGGGCAGGTCTACGTGGTGGACCCGCTGACGGCCCGCACGGCCTCGATTCGCACCTTGCCCACGGGAATCTTTGGGATCGCGGTCAACGAAGGCCGGCTCGTCGTCACGAACCCGAGCAATGACCAGATCACGGTGCTGCGGGTGCCGAATGGCAGCAACCCCTACGTGGTGGCCAGTTGGGCGCAAGAGTATGTATCGCCCAGCGTCGCCGGATTCATTGATGGCTTGAATCCTCAGTTCTCGGATCCGCTCTTGGCCAGCAAGGGGAATGGCAACAGTTTCTTGGTGGCCGATAGCCTGAATCACCGGGTGCGCCGCCTGATTCTGCCGAACTTTGTGAGCGGCTCTAGCACGCAACCGGTGTCCTTCAGCAACGAGGAGTGGACGACCCCCTCGGGCCGCGCGATGTACACCATAGGTCAGCTCAATCCGAACCAAGAAATGACGGTGGACGTGGGCTTCACGGTCCAATTTGAGGCGGGTATGACGTTCTACGTCACAGTGGCGGGCGGCGGCGTGGCTCCCATCGCCATTGATGCCGGCACCAACGATCTGGCGGAGAACGTCTATACGCGCCTGCTGGCCGGGGGCGAACGCGACTTCTTTGAAGACGGCATTGGTCGCGGCGCGGGCTTCTCTGCGGCCGGTCCGATCCACGCCTTTGACAATGGCAACATCGTGATCGGCAGTGGCCGTAAGATTCGTCGCTACCGCCCGAACGGCCAGGTGGATACCGTCGGCAATGTGTTCAACAATCAAGCCGTTACAGAAGGAAATGGGGAGACCTTGGCTCTTCCGAACAATGTGGCGGGGTTATCCGCTTCGGCCGATGGTACGAAGCTCTTCTTTACTTCTGGCAACACTCTCTGGTTCGCGACGGGGGCCTTCAATAGCCCTGGCGATGCCGCGCCCAGTTCCTTCTTTTACTATCGGATTGGGGGTGCAGCCGATAATTCGCCTGGATCGGCGAACGGCAACGGGGACACCGTCCGATTTACCTTTGCATTCGGAATCTACTTTGACGAGCCCGCCAAGAAGCTCTACATTGCGGACACCAACAACAACCGCATCGTGGTGGGCTACTGCGGTACTGGGAACTACAGCAATCGAGCAGATTGGAGCTTTACCACCTATGCGGGTTCGGGGACTCAGGGGTTTGCAGATGCAACCTTCGATCTTGCCCAGTTTAACAATCCGTACGATATCGAAAAGGGGGGCGACGATAAGTTCTATGTTGCCGATGCCACGAATAAACGATTGCGGCGCCTCGACCCCATTACATCGCAAGTTACGACCGTGGCGGGAGACGGCACCAACGGCCCTTCCGACGGGCAGCCGGGGCAAATCGAGCTCCCATCTTCTCTAGCGAGTGATGATGCGGGGACGATCTACTTTTCGGACAATGGCGCTCTCAGAGCCTTCCGCAATGGGCGCATTTACACCGTGAACATCAATGTGGGAGGCGGCCTGACCGACGGATACACCGACGGGAATGGTCAGCAAGCGGCACGTTTCATCGCGGTGAACAAGAGAACCGGAACGGTGTACTCACTGACCGAAACGCCCGTGACTCGACTGCTTTCGTTCGAAGCGGTTGTGCCGTAGGCGAGCAACCTCTCTCCCCGGGGTTTCTTGCCCCGGGGAGAATCCAGATTCACACCACGCTGCGCAGGCGGCGCAGGCTATCCGGGTCCAGCGCACTCACGGGCTTGACCTGGTAGTGGTTGCCTTCCACATCAATGAGCAGCAAGAACTCCTCATCAATCCACTGCGCGTTTTCCTGCAGGCTTTGCGTCACAAAGTCGCGGTGACCCCGGTCGGTTTCCACCGACCAGTACGTGGCCCCGAACTCCATCCGCACGGCATTCACGCGCCGGACCTGGCTGTAGAGATAGCGGCGGCGTAGCTCTTGCCGCAGCACCTCCACGTTTTCCGCGCCGGCGTCTTCCAGCCGGTCCAGCATCAAGATCTCCTTGCCCTTGCTATCCAGCAAGGAGAGATACCGATCCGGGTGGGT
The DNA here is from genome assembly GCA_964509165.1 of uncultured Chthonomonas sp. Taxonomy (GTDB): domain Bacteria; phylum Armatimonadota; class Fimbriimonadia; order Fimbriimonadales; family Fimbriimonadaceae; genus JAHBTC01. Next base: position 2,687 of record CAZDWU010000012.1, read on the forward strand.
GCGGGGCGCGGCCCAGGCCGGCACCACGTCCAGGTGGCTGCGGTCTTCCAGCGTCAGCCGCAGGCGACCCTCGGGCGCGTAGAACAACTGCATCAGTTGCCCACCCCGATGATCTCCGTCACGGCGCGTTGGGTTTCCACCAGGTTGCAGAACACGCCTCGTCGCTTCATCAGTTCTTCATGCGTGCCCATTTCCACGATCTCGCCGCGTTCCAGCACAATCAGCCGGTCGGCGTTGCGCAGGGTGCTCAGGCGGTGGGCGATGGCAAAGGTGGTACGGCCTTCCACCAGGCGGCCAATGGCCTCCTGGATTTGCCGCTCCGTCTCCACGTCCACGCTGCTCGTCGCTTCGTCCAGGATGAGGATGCGCGGGTTGTGCAGGATGGCGCGGGCGATGCTGATGCGCTGCTTTTCGCCGCCGCTCAGCTGCACGCCGCGTTCACCCACGATGCTATCGTAGCCGTCCGGCTTGCTCACGATGAAGTCGTGGGCGTTGGCCGCGCGGGCCGCCACCATGATCTCTTCCAGCGAGGCGTCCGGCTTGCCGTAAGCAATGTTCTCCGCAATGGTGCCATTGAACAGGAACGGCTCTTGCAACACAATCCCGATCTGCGAGCGGTAGTTGGCGATGTTGATCTCGTTGAGCGGCACGCCATCCACGAGGATGCGCCCACCGTCGGGTTCATAGAACCGACAAATGAGGTTGATGGTGCTGGATTTGCCCGCCCCACTGCGTCCCACAAAGCCGATCATCTCGCCCGCCTTCACGTCGAAGCTCATGTTCTTCAACACCGGGTTGCTCTTGTCGTAGCCAAACCGCACGGCATCGAACGTCACGTCGCCCCGGATGTCCAGGGTGCGTTCCAGTTCGCGGTTGCTCTCGGGGGTCATGTCCATGACCTCAAAGATGCGCTCCGCCCCGGCCATGGCCCGGCTAAACCAGTTGTTCACCTGGGCAAACCACTGCATGGGGCCGTACACCATGATGAGCAGCGAGTTGACCATGATGAACTCGCCCAGCGTCAGCCGGCCCTGCAGCACAAACATGCCGCCCACGGTCCAGTTGATGAGCGCGCCCAGGCTGGCCGCGAAGGTCATCATGCCGAAGGCCGTGTACCACTTCTGGTCGGCCTGCATGGCGGCTTGCTGCCACGCCTTGTTGCGTTCGTCAAAGCGCTTGAACTCGCGGTCTTCGCTAACAAACGCCTTCACCACGCGGATCCCGCTCAGCGATTCGTTCAGTTGCATGTGCAGGCGGGCCATGCGCTGGCTCACCTTAAAGAACATGTTGCTTATTGGCTTCCAGTAGCGGACGCTGATGAGCAAGATGAACGGAATCGGCACCAAGATCGCGGCGGCCAGCACCGCGTCGATGCTGAACAAGAACCCGATGACGCCCAGCGCCATCAGTGAGTTGGTGATGAAGAACGGGAAGCCGTCCACCAAGAAGTGCCACACCCGGTCGGTGTCTTGCGTCACGCGGCTGGCGATGGCCCCCACCGGCTTGCGGTCGAAGTACTTCATGCTGAGGTACTCGATGGCGCGGTAGGTGCTGGCGCGCAGGTCCTTACTGATATGGGTGGCCAGGTAGGTCATCAACCGGCCGTTGAAGATTTGCAGCCCGCTCCCCGCCAGCGCGATGCCCAGCCACAGGGCCATCCATTGCAAGAGGCCGCTCGTTTCCAGCGATTTGGACGTAAAGCCGTCCACCAGTTGCTTCTGGATGTACGGCGGGATGAGGTTGAGCGCGGTCGTACAAACCGAACCCGCCACCAGCATGGTGGTCGCGCGGCTATACGGCTTCAGGAAGCCAAAAATGCGCCACAGCGTCTTGCTGCGGTTCACGCACACCGGGCACGGGCCGTCCTTTTCGGGCAGTAGGCGGTCGCACTTGGGGCAGCGCTTCAGCTCCTCGTGCATGTCAATCGAGAGCTCTTCGCCTTGGCTAAGCTGCTCGATGCCACGCGCGACCTCGCTGAACTTCTCGCTGACGGCCAGCGAGTAGTTGACGACCGGGATGATCACCCCATTCTTGAGGGTGACAATCATGCGGCCCCCGCTCACGAGGGGATCATGGCGAGCTTTGGCAATGTCGCTGAGCGCGATGCGGCAGGTGGGGACGCCCGTCGGAGTGGAGACTGTCACTTCGGTGGCAGTGACCACGAGCCGACGGACGCCGTACAAGCCATCTTCGTCGAGATCGCTTGTGACGTCAATCAGTGGTATTTCCGGCGCGGAGGCTCCGCCCGGAGTTAAGGAAGCCGTTTGCATAAATTCCAGAGGTCGGGATTCCCGATGTCAGGGGCCGGGGGAACGTCACTAACCCTGCGCGGCCAGAAAGAAGGAGGAGCGGCGGCAGAAGTCAAGTTACCCAACAGGCGTATACGCCTGTCTGGGTCCATTGGGCAGGCTTAGTCCAAAGCGACCGGCGGCAGGGCGCGGCCCCAAGCCAGTTCCATAAGGAAGGCCCGCACCGCATCCTGGTTGCCTTCGTCGCACAGCTTGTCGAGCTGGTCCAGCGCGGCGCGCAAGGACTGGTGGTCCACGCGGCCCGTGTTTTGCACCCGGCTGATGCGCGGGTCTTCCAGCGGCTCCAGGGGCTCGTCGGCGTAGGTGAGTTCTTCGTGAATCTTCTCACCCGGGCGGATGCCCGTGATCTTGATCTCGATATCCTGCCCCGGCACCAGCCCGTGCATGCGGATGAGGTCTTCGGCCAGCTCCATGATGCGCACGGCCTGCCCCATATCCAGAATGAAGATCTCGCCCTGGTTGCCAAACGCGCCGGATTGAACAATGAGCTGCGCGGCCTCGGGGATGGTCATGAAGTACCGCGTCATGTCCGGGTGGGTCACGGTCAGCGGCCCGCCGTTGGCAATCTGCCGGGTGAGGATGGGCACCAAGCTGCCGCGACTGCCCAGCACGTTGCCAAACCGTACGATGGCCATGCCGGTTTCGCTGCGCCCAGCCAAGGACTGGACAATCATTTCGGCCACGCGCTTGGTGGCGCCCATCACGTTGCCGGGGTTCACCGCCTTGTCCGTGCTGACCAGGATGAACTTGTGCGCGCCGTGGCGCACGCTGGCCTCGGCCGCATTGAGGGTGCCGAAGACGTTGTTGCGCACGGCTTCGATGGGGTTGCCCTCCATCAACGGGACGTGCTTGTGGGCGGCGGCGTGGAACACCACCCGGGGCAAGTGCTGCTTAAACACCATGTCCAGCGACTTCGCATCTCGCACATCGCACACCACCGGCGTGGGCTGGTAGATGCCGTTGTCGCGGAGTTCGCGGTCAATTTCGAAGACGCTGTTTTCACCCTTACCTAGCACGATGAGGCTGGCCGGCCCGAGCGGGGCGAGTTGGCGCACGAGTTCGGAGCCGATGCTTCCCCCGCCTCCGGTCACCAGCACGCGTTCGCCGCCTACGTACTCCTTCGCCCGGGAGCTATCGGTGCGCACGGGGGCGCGGCGGAGCAGGTCTTCCACCTGGAACGCCCGCATCAGGGGCATCATCGGGCGTTCGCTGTAGACCAGCATGGCAATGCTGGGCAGGTTGCGCACCCGGGCGCCGGTGCCACTACTGGCCTTGAAAATGCGCCGGTTCACCTCCCCGCTGGCGCTGGGGATGGCAATGAGAATCTCCTTGATATCGTGTTGCTTGACCAAGGCGGGGATGTCGTCAATCCCGCCGAGCACCGGAGTGCCATGGATGCGCAAGTTGTGCTTGTCCGCGTCGTCATCGATAAAGCCAACGACTCGGTAGCCGCCTTCCGCCCCGCGATTGAGTTCACGGAAGACGATTTCGCCCGCATCCCCCGCCCCGACGATAAGGGTGTTGGCGGCGCCGGCATCGTTGCCCCCGAACCCCGGAATCTCACGGAAATTCGCCGCCACCCGCGCCGCAATGAGCCCGGAGAACGCGAACGTCCACGTGATGATCGGAACGCGGTAGAGGTCGGGAGTCTGGTTGCCGACTCCCGTCACGGCCTGAATGACAGCCTGGAGCACGGCCACGATGAGCGTGGCAAGGGCGATATTCAGGATATCAAAGACCCCAAGGTGGCGAGAAGAACTGCGGTGGGTGCCCCGCCAGGCGTAAACCCCGAGCGCCACCACGCTGAGCGGCCCGGCGAGGGGCCACCACGTGGTTTCGGACGGGCCTGCCCCCAGCGCGATGGCCACAAAGAGGGCGATCACCGTCAGCACGGTGTCAAGGATCAGGGATCGCCAGCCAGTCGCCAAAGTCTTCTCCGTTTAGTTGCCAAAGATCGTGCGGAGGATGGAGGCCGCCGAAATCACTTGAATCGCCGCTCCCGCCGTCAAACCTTTGGGTTCACCGACTACCACCACGTCGCCGTCTTGCACGATGGGGTTTTGCTCCATGTTGCCGTCCTTGAAGAACGCGTCGAGGCGGTATTCCACCACTTCCACGCGGCCGGATTCCGTGCGGCGAGCAAGATAGACGCGCATGGAGCTGCCATTGGGGGCCACACCCCCGGCGGCGGCCACGGCATCGGCCAGGCGGTACTCCCGGTTGTCTTCCAAGCGGACATCGCCGGCCTTGTTCACCTTGCCCAGCACCACCACGATGCGTTCGTTGCGGCGCACAAACACGGTGTCGCCATCTTGGAGGATGAATTCAGGCACCGGGCCGTCGGCGGTAACGGTGCCGCTGACGTCGAGCCGGAACGCCTCTTGTCCCCGGATGACCAGCACGTCCTTCAGCGTGGCCGTGGGGGTGGGGCCGCCGGCCTGGGCCAGGGCGCGAGAGAGGGTGGTTTCAGGCCGTAGTTTGAGTTCGGCCGGCTGCAGCACTTCGCCGCCAATCGCCACCCGAATGGGGGTGGGGACGGTGACAGAAACTGTGTCGCCGGGCTGGAGCACCAGCGGGGCTTGGCCTTCGGTCAGGCGGGTGGGGACTGGGATCGTCTCCGGGCCGCGCCGCACGGTGACGGCTAAATCGGGGTCATTGATGATGTCGGCCAGGGGGCCACCGGCGGCGGCCACGGCTTGGTAGACATCCGAACCCGGGCGCAGGAGCAATTCGCCACTCTTCACCACGCTGCCGGTCACCCACACGCGCACGCGATCGGCCTTTGCCACGGTCACGACGTCATTGGGTTCCAGAATCGTGGCGCCCAGGCTCTCCGAACCGCTCAGCACGCCCGCCAGGTCCAACCGGATCACGCGCTCGCCCCGACGGAACAGCGCCACGTCGTATTCGTCAACCTCAGCCGGCAGGGCCACCCGGGAGATCAGCGCCCGCAGGTCCATGCCTTCGGCCAGTTCCACGGGTCCGGCGCTTTGCTGGTTCACGCCGCTCACGTATACGTATTCGAGCCGCTGCTTGGCCAGCACCACTTCCACCACCGGCTCGCGCAGGATGCGGCGCATGCGGGCGGTGATTTCCGTGCGCACCTCGGCGATCGTCTTGCCTTCCACGGCAATGCGTCCGAAACCGAGGCCCACCACCGAGCCGTCGCTCAGCACCGTGTAGTTGCCGTCGTAGCCTTGGATGGCCACCACGCGCACGGCAATCTCATCGCCGACCCGCAGCCGCGCGACGGGGCGATCGGCGGCCTGAGTCAGGGGCTGTCCTGCACCGGAAATCAGGAGCATCCCTAACATCGCGGAGGCCAAGACGGACATGCGGATAAGAATACCGGGGTGAGGGGGGCTAAACTGGACTTCCGTGAGCGAAATCGGCACCGTTCTGGCCCTGATTCCGGCCCGGGCAGGCTCCAAAGGTCTGCCGGGCAAGAATGTGCGGCCGTTTCTCGGGCGGCCCTTGATCGCCTGGAGCATCGAAGCGGCGCGGGATTCCGGGCTGGCCACGGCAGTGTGGGTGAGCACGGATGGCGAGGAAATCGCCTCGGTGGCCCGCGGGGCCGGGGCCAAAGTGCCGTGGTTGCGGCCCGCCGAACTCGCAACCGACACCGCGAGTTCGCTGGATGTGGCCCTGCATGCCCTGGATGCTTACGGCCCCGTGGACTGGCTGCTTTTGCTGCAGCCGACGTCCCCCTTGCGCACGGCTGAAGACATCCGGGCGGCCGCCCGTCTCGTGGATGAGGAGACCGACGCTGTGGTGAGCGTGTGCCCTGCACATCCTCTCACTTACTTCCGCCGGGAGACCGACGAGGGTTACCTGGCCCCGCTCACCGAGGACACCGCCGGCCGGCGGCAAGACACCCAGGCCCCCTGGCTGCTGAACGGAGCCATGTATCTTGTGAGAACCGAAGTGCTTCGCGCCACCAGACAGTTTTTGCCACCCCGCACCCGACCGTACGTGATGCCCACGCTCCGCAGTGTGGATATCGACACCGAGGAAGATTGGGAGATGGCGACCCTGCTGGCCGCCGGAGCCACCCGAGAAACGTTATGAACTCACCATTTGGTCAAAACAAGCCTTGCTTCATCATTGCCGAAGCCGGTGTGAACCACAACGGTAGCCTGGCGCGCGCCAAGGAAATGGTGGAAGTGGCGGCGGCCAGCGGGGCCGACGCGGTGAAGTTCCAAACCTTCCGCGCCGAAGCCCTGGCCAGCGCGGATGCGCCGCTCGCCGATTACATGAAGAAACCCGGGGAGACCGCCCCGGATCAGCTGACTTTGCTCAAGTCGCTGGAGTTCTCGGACGCGCAGTTCGCCGAACTCAAAACCTACTGTGAGGAGTGCGGCATCCGGTTCATGTCTACCGCTTTCGATGAAGCCAGCGCGGACATGCTGGACGCCCTCGGCATGGACGTCGTGAAGGTGCCGAGCGGCGAACTCACCAACATTCCGTTCTTGCGGCACCTGGCGCGCAAGGGGCGGGCGACCATTCTCAGCACGGGCATGGGCACGCTCGGTGAGGTGGAGGCAGCGGTGGAGACCCTGACCGAATTCGGGGCGGGTCCGCTGGCCATCTTGCACTGCGTCAGCGCGTATCCCACGCCCCCCAGCGAGGTGAACCTGCGGGCCATGGACACCTTGGGGGCGGCATTCCACCTTCCGGTTGGATTTAGCGACCACACCTTGGGCTTCCCGGTGGCCTGGGCAGCGGTGGCGCGGGGCGCGTGCATTTTGGAGAAGCACTTCACGCTAGATCGCAGTCTGCCGGGGCCGGACCATGCGGCTAGCCTGGAGCCGGGTGAACTGAAGACCCTGGTGCAGGGCGTGCGCGACATCGAATCGTGCTTCGGGGATGGGCGCAAGCGCCCCACTGCTGCCGAGCTGAATACAAAACAAGTGGCCCGGCGCAGCGTGGTGCTCACCCAGGCTTGCCCCGCCGGCACCGTGCTCACGGAGGCCCATGTGGGCTTACGGCGGCCGGCCGGAGGCATCGAGCCCGCCGATTGGGACCGCGTGATTGGGCGCACCCTGCGGCAGGATGGTCCGGCGGGTCACCGTCTGGCGTGGAGCGATCTGCAGTGATCCGGATCGGGGTCGTCACGGTCGCGCGGTCGGACTTCAACTACTTGGAGCCCGTGCTGCGTGCCTTGCAGGCTCACCCCATGTTCGAACCCCTGCTGATCGTGGCGGCGGCTCACCTCAGCGAAGCCCACGGGCACACGCTCGACATGATTGAAGCCCGGGGGTTCTCGGCGGCGGCGCGGGTGCCGATGACCATGCCCACCGACGACCCGCTGGCCATCGCGCAGAGTATGGCGCGGGGTACGGAAGGCTT
>CAZDWU010000012.1:10444-14291 GCA_964509165.1 uncultured Chthonomonas sp.
ACGGTGGCCCCCGAGACGGCGGCCCAAGAGACGCATACCCTCATGGATGCGATCGAAGCGGGGGGCGTCCCCACGATCTGGACGATGCCCAACACCGACCCGGGCGGGCTGGCCGTGCGCGAGGTGCTGACCACCCGCGCCAGTGACTTCGTTATCCCGGTCGAGAACCTGGGCGCGAAGCTCTACTACACCGCTCTCAGCCTGTGCGCGGCGTGCGTGGGGAACTCTTCCAGCGGCCTGCTGGAGGCACCGAGTTTTGGAATTCCGACTGTCAATATCGGCCCTCGGCAGGCCGGCCGCATCCGCAGCAAGCACGTCATGGATGTGGAATGTGAACTCGTTGCCATCACCGCCGCCTTGACCCGCGCCCTCGACCCCGCCACCAAATCCAGCCTCAAAAACGTGCCCAACCCCTACGGAAACGGGCAAGCCGCGCCCCAGATCGTGCAAACTCTAGCGGAGTTGGATTGGAGTTCCTTGAGCGTGGTGAAGCCCTTTGCGGATGCCGCGCCGCATTGAACTCTGGACCCGGTTGCGGGTCGGGGTCCTAAGATGAGTGTCGTTGTGATTGGCGCCGGAGGTCACGCTTCGGTGGTGTTGGATGCCCTGATTGCCCTGGGCGTGGATGTCCACGGGCTTCTGGATGCCGATGCCACGCGCGTGGGTGAGCAAGTCCTCGGCCACCCCATTCTCGGCGGCGATGATCTTCTTCCGCTTCTTCCCGGGGCCGGCGTCACGCACTATGTGGTCGGCATCGGTAGCGTGGGAAACACGGTTCCGCGTGAGATGGCCGCCCGGGCCGCCGAAGCCGCCGGCCTCCAGCCCTTCACGGTGGTCCACCCCACGGCCATCCTCTCGCCGTTCGCCACTCTTGGCCCGGGCACGGTGGTGCTGCCGGGGGCGGTGGTCAACCCCAACGTGACGACAGGGCCGCACGCGATCATCAATTCGAACGCCACCATCGAGCATGAAGCCGCCCTCGGGGCCTTCGTCCACGTCGCGCCGGGGGCCACGGTTTTGGGCCGCGTGACCATTCAGGAGCGAACGCATATCGGGGCCGGAGCCGTCATTCGGCAAGGGGCTTCGATCGGTAAAGACGTGATGGTGGGCGCGGGGGCCGTGGTGGCCAGCGATCTGCCGGACGAAGTGCGCGCGGTGGGGGTCCCAGCCCGTTTTACGGGGGGACAGTCTGAATTGCCCGGGCGTTAGCCTCGATTCAGGCTATGATAGAGAGGGGAAGGAGTCCTATGGGAAGCCGATTTCAAACGCTTGCGAACCTAACGTTGCCGCCGACGGCAACGGTTCGCGATGCGTTGCAGGCCATTGACCAGAACTCCACCGGCATTGTTTTGGTGGTGGATGAACACCAGCGCATCCTCGACAGCATGACCGACGGCGACCTCCGCCGCGCCATTCTGGGTGGCCGCACTCTGGATTGCGGGCTGGCCGAGCTGATGGACCGCCCTGAGCGCAAGCAGCGTCCGCGCCCCATTACCGTCACCCCCGAAACGAGCTCCGCCGACGTGCTGAGCCTGATGAAGCGGTACGCCGTGCAACAGGTGCCCGTGGTGGACCAGCAAGGCACGGTGCTGGGCATGCACACCATGCGCGCCCTGGTGCCAGACCTGGACGACGGTCTGGAAGCGGTGGTGATGGCCGGTGGCTTTGGCAGCCGCCTACGCCCCCTCACCGAAGACACTCCCAAGCCGATGCTGAAGGTGGGCGACCGTCCCCTGCTAGAGCACATCATCAAGGGGCTACGCACCAGCGGTATTGCCGATGTGCGCGTGACGACGCACTACCGCCCGGAAGTGATTCACGGCCACTTTGGCGACGGCTCGCAGTTCGGCGTGAACATGGATTACGTCCACGAGGACGAACCCCTCGGCACCGCCGGTGCCCTGCGCCTGCTGGAGCGCCCCGAGCGCACCATGCTGGTGATGAACGGTGACATCCTGACCAACGTGGACTACCGCCGCATGAAGGCGTACCACGAGGAGTGCCGCGCCCTGATGACCGTGGCCGTTCGCGCCCACGAAACCTACATCCCTTACGGCGTCATCCAAGAGCGGGATGGCATCGTGGTGGGCATCAACGAGAAGCCGACCATCGTCCACTTTGTGAACGCGGGCATTTATATGCTCGATCCGCGCGCCTTCGAATACCTGGGCGAGAGCGGCCGCATGGATATGACCGATTTGATTTCTCGGCTGATGGACGAGGGCCAAACCGTGGCCAGCTTCCCCGTGACGGAGTATTGGCTCGACATCGGGCATCACGACGACTACATGCGCGCCCAAGTGGATATCCAACAGGGCCGCGTTTAAAACGCAAATGAACTACCAAGGAAGGAAAGTACTCGTCACCGGGGCGGGCGGATTTATCGGGAGCCACCTGGCCGAGCAACTGGTGAAAGAAGGCGCGCAAGTGCGCGCGATGGTGCACTACAACGGCGCGGGCCGTTGGGGTTGGCTAGACCAAAGCGAGCATGTCGGGGCAATGGATGTTTTTGCCGGTGATATCGGCGACGCCGAATGCGTGCGGGCGGCGGTGCGCGACTGCGAAGTGGTGTTCCACCTCGCCGCGCTGATTGCGATTCCTTACAGCTACCGCGCTCCGCGCAGTTATGTGCGCACCAACGTAGAGGGCACTCTGAATGTGCTGCAGGCCGCGCTGGACCAAGGCCGCCCGCGCGTGGTGCACACCAGCACCAGTGAGGTCTACGGCACGGCCATCACGGTGCCCATCAGCGAAGATCACCCGCTGCAGGGGCAATCGCCGTATTCGGCCAGCAAAATCGGGGCGGACAAGATCGCCGAGTCGTTTTACAAGTCGTTTGAGCTCCCCGTGGTGGTGGCCCGGCCGTTCAACACCTTTGGCCCCCGGCAGAGCGCCCGCGCGGTCATCCCCACCATCATCAGCCAGCTTCTGGCCGGGCGCACGCAGGTGAAGCTGGGCAGCCTTTCTCCCACGCGCGACCTCAACTATGTGAGCAATACGGTGGAAGGGTTCCTGGCCGCCGGTTCGCATCCCGCCGCTGTCGGGGGCACGTTCAACTTTGGCTCCGGCCGCGAAATCAGCATCGGCGACCTGGCGCACCTGATTGCCGAACTGGTCGGCAAGCCCATCGAGGTCGTCTCGACTGACGAGCGGCAACGACCCGCCGCTAGTGAAGTCGAGCGCCTGCTCGCCGACTTCCAACTCGCGCAGCGCACGCTGGGCTGGACCCCCAAGGTCTCGCTGGAAGATGGCCTCCGCAGCACCATCGCGTGGCTGGAACGCCACCTGGACGCCTACCGCCCCGACGTTTACGCCGTATGAGCGGGGGCACCTCGATTCCGCTGTGCGTCCCCAACCTGGGGGGGCGCGAGGCTGAATACGTGCAGGAGTGCTTCGCCACTGGCTGGGTGAGCACCGCCGGCCCGTTTGTGGACCGCTTTGAGCGCGAGTTTGCCGCCGCCGTGGGGGCGCCCTATGCGGTGGCGATGATGAACGGCACGGCCGCCCTGCATATCGCCATGCTGGTGGCGGGCGTGCGCCCCGGCGACCTGGTGGTGGTGCCGACCCTCACCTTCATTGCGCCCATCAATGCGATCACCTATTGCCAGGCCACGCCGCTGTTTGTGGACGCCGACCCGCACACCTGGCAGATGGATGCCGCCGCGACGGTGGCGTACATCGAGGGCTTAGAGCAGCGCGAGGACGGCGCCTACGATCCCCAGCGCAATCAGCGGGTGGGGGCGATCTTGCCTGTGCACCTGCTGGGGCACCCGGTGGATCTTTCGCCAATTCTGGCGTCTGCCACTCAAAAGGGGATCCCGGTGGTGGAAGACGCCACCGAAAGCCT
>CAZDWU010000012.1:14391-24310 GCA_964509165.1 uncultured Chthonomonas sp.
CGGCCATTGTGGCAGCCGAACCATCTCAGCCCGGCCTATCTCCATTTGGGCCAAGGTCCTTTCGCCGTGGCCGAACGATTGAACCGAGAATCCCTCAGCTTGCCGTGTTCGACCCACATCACCGATGAGCATTTGCGCAGGGTGGTTGACGCCGTTCGAACCTTTTGGCATACACTCTAGTCTGTCCCTCGGGTGTATATGGATATTTATCCGGCTTCACGTGCTCTTGATCTCTCACTGTTCGCTCCGGATCGCGACGACCGACCCACCAAATACGGCCTCCCCCAAGACGTTGCTTTTTGCGCTAAGTGTGTGATTTCTAATCAACGCCCGAATTCGGCGGTTGAGTTCAAGCACACGAACGAAAGCAAGAAGGCCACGATCAACTTTGACGAGCACGGCATTTGCGACGCCTGCCGCGTTTCTGAGCAAAAAGAAGCCACCATCAACTGGGAGCAGCGCGAGGCCGAACTCCAAGAGCTCTGCGACCGCCACCGCAAGCACGACGGAAGCTACGACTGCCTGGTGCCCGGCAGCGGCGGCAAGGACAGCTTCTACGCTGCGCACGTTCTGCGCACCAAGTACAACATGCACCCGCTCACCGTCACGTGGGCGCCGCACATCTATACCGAGTGGGGTTGGCGCAACTTCCAGCGCTGGATCCACGCCGGGTTTGACAACTTCCTATGCACCCCCGACGGCCGGGTCCACCGGTTGCTCACTCGTTTGGCGGTGGAGAACCTGTTCCACCCGTTCCAGCCGTTCATCATCGGACAGAAGGCGATGGCCCCGCGCCTTGCGCTTCTTCACGACATCCCGCTAGTGTTTTACGGGGAGAACGAAGCCGAATACGGCAACCCGCAGGTGGACACCGAAAGCGCCCGCCGCAGCTACGACTATTTCACCATGGACGACCAAAGCCAGGTCTACTTGGGTGGCACCTCGGTAAGTGACCTCAAGGAGAAGTTTGGGCTCGAGCAAAGCGCGCTGAACCCCTACCTGCCGGCCAACCCGGACGACTTAGCCGCCAAGAACATCGAAGTGCACTACCTGGGCTATTACCTCAAGTGGCACCCGCAGTCGGCGTACTACTACAGCGTAGAGCACGGGGGCTTTGAGGCCTCGCCCGAGCGCACGCCCGGCACGTACAGCAAGTACAACTCGATCGACGACCGGATCGACGACTTCCACTACTTCACCACCCGTATCAAGTTCGGGATTGGCCGCGCGACGTACGACGCCAGCCAAGAAATCCGCAACGGCGACATCACGCGGGAAGAAGGGGTGGCCTTGGTCCGTAAGTTCGACCACGAGTTCCCCGAACGGTTTGCGGAGGAGATCTTCCGGTACCTCAGTATTCCGGAAGCGGAATTCCCCGAAGCCAGCCGGATGTTCGAACAGCCGATCATGGATCGCGCGTACTTTGACCGGTTGACGGACTCCTTCCGCTCGCCGCACCTGTGGAACTACGCCGACGGGCAGTGGGATCTGCGCTACAAGGTGTGGGAATACGTGCCGCTTTCGGGTGAATATCTGAAGGTCTAAGCGGTGCGAAACCTTCGTCTCATCGCTCGGCTAGATATCAAGGGTCCGCACCTCATCAAGGGGGTGCACCTGGAGGGGCTACGCAAGATTGCAGGTGCCCCCGAAGACTGGGCGCGCCGCTATGCGGAGGCAGGCATGGATGAGATCCTTTACATGGACATCGTGGCCAGCCTCTACGACCGGTTCTCACTCAGCGACCTGGTGCGCAAGACGGTGGACAATGTATTCATCCCCGTCACGGTGGGGGGCGGCTTGCGCACCCTGGAGCACGTGCGGCAGGCGCTGCAATCTGGAGCCGACAAGGTGGCCGTGAATACGGCGGCTATCCGGCGACCGGAGTTCATTGAAGAGATCGCCAGCGAGTTTGGCCAGCAAGTGCTGATGGTGAGCGTGGAAGCCAAGCGCCAACCTAATGGTGGGTATCTCTGCTTTACCGACAACGGCCGCGAGCACACGGGCCGCGAGGTGTTGGATTGGGTGCAAGAAGCGGTCGAGCGCGGGGCGGGCGAGGTCCTGGTGACGAGCATAGACCAAGAGGGCACGCAGCGCGGATTTGACCTCGAACTCGCCGAGAAGGTGACGCAAGGCGTGGACCGGCCGGTCATCATCAGCGGTGGCTTTGGGCAACTTGACCACCTCGACGCCGTGATTGAGCGGGCCGATGTGGACGCCGTGGCCTTTGCCCACGTATTGCATTACGAGCGGGTGGCCCCGGCCGCAATCCGGGAACGTGCGGCCAGCTTGGGCAGAATGGTGAGAGAAGTATGAGCAAACGCGTGACGGTGGTGGATTACGGCATCGGCAACTTGCTGAGTGTGTGTCGCGCCCTGACTCATGAGGGTGGCAATGTCACGCTCTCTGGTGACCCCGAAGTCATCCGCCAGGCTGACCATTTGGTGGTGCCGGGGGTGGGCGCTTTTGGGCAGTGCACTCTGGAACTTGCCTCGCGCCACCTGCGCGAACCCGTGCTGGAGTTCATCCAGACCGGTCGCCCGACCCTCGGTATCTGCGTGGGTATGCAGATGATGTTCGATATCGGCGAGGAGTTCGGCGAGCACCAAGGACTGGGCGTTTTCCCGGGCCGGGTCGTGGCGATTGACCCGCGCAAGGCCGATGGCGGCCGCCGCAAGATCCCGCACATCGGATGGAATCGCTTGCAAGTGCCCGCCGGACGCGCGTGGGAGGGCACGATGCTCGCCCCCGTGCAGCCGGGTGAGAGCGTCTACTTTGTGCACTCATTTTCGGCGCGATGTGAGCGCCCCGAGGATGTGCTGGCCACGGTAGATTACGAAGGTTACGAAGTGGTGGCGGCCGTGGGGCGAGACAACGTGATGGGCACCCAGTTCCACCCCGAGAAGAGCGGCGATGTCGGCCTGCGCATCGTGCGTCAGTTCCTAAGTCTCTAAGCCCGAGGAGACACAAAAGAACCCTGCCCCCATCGAAGAGGCAGGGTTTCTTGCTTGCGAGCCTTAGTTGCCGCGTGCCAGGGCCTTACCCTCGGCGATGATGCTCTTCAGCTTTTCGGTGGTCAACGGGTCGGCTTCCAGTCCCGGGAAGCCCTGCCAGCGCACCACGCCGTCCGGGGTGATGACCATGGCGTGGGGGATGCCCTTGACGCCCACCGTCTTGGAAGTGCGGGCCTGGGTGTCAATGGCGATGCTGTACTTCATGGCCGTGGTTTCCATAAAAGTCTTCACCACTTCCGGCTTCTCGTTGCTTAGGCCGATGATCACCAGATCATCCTTGAACTCAGCTTGCCACTTGTTCAGCTCGGGGATGGTGGCGCGGCACGGGCCGCACCACGTCGCCCAGAAGTCGAGGAGCACGGTCTTGCCCTTCAGTTCGGGGTTGGCGCCGCCCAGCCAAGTTTCCACTTCAATCTTGGGGGCCGCCTTGCCTCGGAAGTCGTTCTCGGCGTAAAGCTCCTTCTGCACGACCGGCGGGAAGGCCATCAGCATGGCCGCCGTGGTCAGAGCGGCGAATGTCGTCATCTTTCGCATCCTTCGATCATACAACGATCATCGAAGATTTCACAACAAATCTAAGCGTTGAGGGCGTCGCGAAGGGCTTGGACGTACGCTTGATGCTCCAGGGCCAGCACCCGGGCGGCCAGGGTTTCGGGGGTGTCATCCGGGAGCACCGGGCAGCGGAGCTGGAGCAGAATCCGCCCCTCGTCGTAGTGCTCGTTGACCAAATGGACCGTGCAGCCACTCTCGGCTTCTCCGGCCGCCATCACGGCCTCATGCACATGCATCCCGTACATCCCCTTGCCGCCAAACTTGGGGAGCAGGGCTGGGTGTACGTTAAAAATCCGATCCGGAAAGGCCGCCAGCACCTGGGCCGGCACCATCGACATAAACCCCGCCAGGCACAAGTGGGTGATATTGTAGGTGTGCAAAGTGGCAAGAAGGGCCGTGGCGAAGCCTTCTGCTTTGGGTGAGAGAGCCACCACGGGTACACCAAGGTCTCGGGCACGCCCGGCGGCAGAGGTGTCCTCTCGGGGCGCCACCACGACCCCGACATCGGCGGGTAGGCGGCCATTTTGGCAAGCCTCGATGAGGTTGGCCATGTTCGATCCCCGGCCTTTGCCGCTTACCAGGATGCCGAGCCGTGCGGGCACGGCTCGGTCTTACCCGGATTCAGCTTGGGCGGGTGACTATGCGGCCCGGCGGCGAGTGTAGGGCTCGTCGGCCACGGTGGCGTCACCGGCGTCATCCAGCTGGAACTGCGCCACGATATCGGAGAGGCGCACCGAAAGCTCGGCAAAGCTCTCCGCCGAATTGGAGGCCTCCTCCATGCTCGCGGCAACCTCTTGGGAGTTCGCGGCGATCTCTTCGGTGGCTTCTTGCAGAGTGCTAAAGTCGCTCTGCATCGATTGCACCGAGGCCACCATTTCGCTGCACGTATCCGCGTTCTGCTGGGCGGAGGATTCGATCACATCCGTCTGGCGGATGACGTTCTCGCTGGACTGCTGGACCACGCGCAACCGACTGGTGGCATCTTGCACTACAGCTCGGAATCGCTCAAAGGCTTCCCGCGTGCGTTCGACTTCGGCCTGGCCCGTATGGACAACCTGCGAGGTGTTGTGCGAGGCTTCGACCATCGATTCGGCGGTGACCCGGGCTTCTTCAATCAACTGGCGAATCTGGCTCGCCGATTCGGCCGACTCGGTGGCGAGGCGCCGCACTTCTTCGGCCACCACCGCAAACCCGCGTCCGGCCTCGCCGGCCCGCGCCGCTTCGATGGCTGCGTTCAGGCTAAGCAGGTTGGTCTGGTTGGCAATGTGGTCGATCGTCTCCACGATGGAGCCGATCGCTTGGCTTTGCCGGTCCAGGTTCCGGGCGATGTCTTCCGACCGGGAAGTCTGCTCAACAATGTCGCGCATGATCGAGGTGACTTCGTCCACTCGCTTCTGGCCACTCTCTGACTCCTCGCTCATCTGGCCCAGGTTCGTGTTGAGCGCATCGATGGCGCGGACGGTGCTTTCCACCGCGCTACGCGATTCGTTCACGGCCACGGATTGGCGTTGAGCTCCGTGCTGGAGGGCTTCCAGTTCTTGCACCATCGCCTTGACGTGTAGGTTGGCGGAATCCGTTTGGGTTGCCACGTGGGTGACCGACGAGGCCACCGCTTCCATGCTGCGCGCGCCTTCCACGCTTACCATGCGGATGTTGTCGCTGCCTTCCAGAATTGTGCGGGTCTCGTCGTGGATCTGCCGAACCAGGTCCGAGGTGCGCTGGATGGCGGTGGTTTGCGAGGCGTGAAGTTCGCGGGCGTCGTTGACCACCCGCTGAATCGAGGCGTTGAGCTGTCCGAGTTCATCGCCCTTCGTACTCAAGCGGGGCATGGTCGGGATAGCCGAGGGCACTCGTAGAACGCCCTTGGCAAGGTCCTCGAGGCCGGCCTTCAGACGCGGCGTGACTTCGTCCTTGAGGAAGCTTAGGCCCTGCTCACTTTCTCGGAGACCCTTGATGATCCGGCGGGTCAGGAGAATTTGGAACAGAAATGCGAGGGCGCCAACGACCACCGAGACGATATTTAGGAAGCGGACACCTCTATTGTGCGACACCTCCGCATGCTTCAAGACAGTGTCAGTTTCCGCCTCAATGGCGTCGCTCACCGCTTCCATGCCGCCGGCCAGTGCCACATAGTCCTTATCAAACTGAGGGAGCATGCGTTCCAGGGCCTCGGTCTGCGAAGCCACCTTGGCCATCGCCTCCGCACTGCCTAAGTAGGAATCCAGGAGCGGCTTCACATCGGCGAGGCTCTTCTTGGTCGCCGAGCTCAGATTGAGCTTTTCATTGGCGGCCAGGGCGTCACGGAAGGTCTGACTCGTGTCGGCAATCCCGGCCTTGGCGGCTTTGAGGCCCTCGAGGTCACCCTTGCCGGAAGCCAGGACCAAGGCCAGCACCTCACCGCGTAGGGCGTCGTGCATCATGTCCGCTTCCATTTGGTTACGGGTCATCGAGTTGATCTGCTTGAGTTCACCCGAGGACTTGAACATTTGCTCGAGACCCGCGCGTCCCTTCCAATTCACAATGGCGATGCCGATGGCGACGAAAACCGTCACCGCAATGAGTAAAAACCGGACCTTCATACTCTCCCTAGTACAGGAATATTGTTGGGGCCGTACCCTGGCAAAACTAGGGGAGTTGACAAGAAAGTGAAGAATTGGCGTCGTTCTTGTCGTAACCTGTTTGCATCATGGTCATTCTCCCCGTCATCAATGTTCCGTCCCCGGCGGCCGAACCGGCCCTTGCGGTCTCCGCGCAAGTCACCCATGTCACGCGCAATTCGACCTTCGCAGGCCGACGCGGCAAGCTCGTCCGGGAAACCTGGACGGTGGACGTGAACGGCAAGCTCGTCACGGTTTACGTCTCGCCCTACCACACCAATGTGGCCGGTACCCCCAGCTTCATTCACGTGGGCCAGACGATCGAAATCCCGCTGAGCCCGGAAGCCACCGCCACCACGGTGCGCATCTCGCAAGTCGGCGTCCGCTAAGTTCACCCTGCGCGTAGCAAAGAAAGGCATCCCCTTCCGTGGGGATGCCTTTCTTGATTTCTGCCAGCCTTCAGCCTTAGAAGCGAACGACGTACGCCAGCGTGGCGCTGTGCGTGACGCCGGCACCCTTGGCGTTCGGGACTCCGGCCGCGAGCGTGAGCGCCCAGCCTTGCAGCTTCGGCTCGGTGATGAAGAGAGCCAGCGACGTGGCTCCTTCGGCACCGCCGATGTGGTCCACACCCCAGCTCCAACGGTCGTTAAAGGCGCCATCCAGGCCGATCATGCCGCGGTGGGCGTTGTCGCGCATCCAGCCCGCGTGCCATCGGTAGTTGCCGGTGGCGTAAGAACCCACCACGAACGGATTACCTTCCTTGGGTCGCACGCCATCCCATCCGCCCGAGATCGCCCACTGGCCGGCTTCGTCTTCCCACATGCGGAACTTGAAGCCCAGCGACTGCGTGCCTTGGTAATCCGTGGCGGTGCCGAGTTCAAACCAGTCGTCCAGCCCGACCACCATGTACGCGCTGTGATAGTAGCGCGGGTCAATCTTTCGCTCGGTGCCCTCGATGACGGCCCCGATTTCCATTTCGCCCTTCCCGAGTCGGTCTGAGATCGGCATGGCCGCCAAACCCGTCACTTGGGCCTGGGCGGCGCCCGCCACCATCAACCCGATGCCTAATACAAACCCCTTCTGTCCCCACATATTCGCAAGACCTACAGGGGGAATATCGAGCTTTCACCTGGCCTTGCTAGTCAGAAAAATTGCTAGGATTCAAAGGATAGTTGGACGCGGCTTCTTTCCAGATCAGGTCTGGGAATCAGTCCTGATCGTCGCCTTACCATCCTGCAGTGACTGCAGGCGAGCGTAGCGCTCAGGTTCTTGTTGGGGCCATTCGGGGTCCATGGCCTTGAGAAGCGTGATCGCTTCAAACGCATGCAAGGTGGCCAGCGGCATGTCGCCCCGGACTTCGCTGAGGTAGGCCAGCTCCTCCGCCACAAAGCCGTCCGGCTCCCCGGTGGCGTGCAGCACTTGCTGGATCGCCCAGGCTTCGTCGTTCTGCCCGAGTTCGCGCAGGCAACGGGCCTGGCACCACTGGGCGATAGCCAGACCCTTCTCGTCGCCCATCTCGCGGCGGGCATCCACCGCTTGGGCAAACAAGCCGAGGGCCAGTTCGTGCTCACCGCGCTCGAACCGGGTCCACGCCTGGTTATTGAGCAAAGACGCGCGCCAACGCCGCGCATCGGGGTCTGTCGCTTCATTGGCCATGGCGATGGCCCGGTCGTGCAGCTCCAGCGCTTCCTCCGGCGATGCCACCAGCGCCACCATGTGGGCGGCGTCAATGGCGCCGTGTTCCAGGCCCAGGCGCTCGGCCATGCCTTGGGCAGCCTCGAACCACGGGCGGCTCTCGTGGGGGCGACCGCTGGAGCGCAGCACCCGCCCGGTTTCCAGCAGCCAGTAGCACCGTGAGGGCGCATCGCCCTCGGGCAGGCTCATTTCGACGAGGTCGAGCGAATCCTGCGCCGCCTCGTAGTGCTTCTGCAATCCCCGGGCCCGCGCCACTTGGGTGAGCAAAACCAGTTCCTCATCGGGGTCGGTAGCCGCTTCAGCCGCCTCGCCCAGTCGGACTTCACTCGCAACCGGGTCCGAGTAATCCCACAAACTCAACCAAGTCGGCATCGCTAGTCCGCCTTCTTGGTGGTGTAGACGTTGCTCCCGTCTGACAAAACTTGAGGAATCGGAAGATCCTTGAGCATGAGGAGCACCACCGATTTGTTTCCATCGGCAAACTGGGTTACGCCAGCGACCCGATATTGGCGGACACCCTTTGCCGTGCCAGAAGTAGGAGTAAGGGTTAGCAGATCTCCTTGCACTGTCCATTTTCCGACCGCATCTTCACTGCCAATGGTCGTGGCACCGACAACTCCCGATGCCGAAACAAAGCGGTACGTGTAGCTGCCATCAGCCTTAAGGTTCAGCTCGCCTCCGTACGAAACGATGGTCATAAACGAGGCACCGGTGTAGGTGCTGATCCAACTATTACTGGCGCTGCTCCCGAAATGGAAATCCCCGACCATAGCGGATGCGTCTACGAGAGAAGCGCGTTCCTGCCCCGGGCAACGGAAGGATGCCAGGAATGGTTCGGCATACATGACGGTTTGGTTGAAACTGTAGCGAGCCGACATGGATTCGCCTACCACAAAGCTGCCCGTGTCTTCGTAGGTCTGTGCCATCACCACCGGTTGCCAGTAACGTCCACAGTCAATGAGGAAGACCGTAAAGAAGGTGTCCGTTCGACGCCCACTTTCGGTTCCGGCTCCAAAAATGAACTGGGTCAAGAGCTTTTGACCCGTATAGCGTCGGTAAACCAGGGGCCCATGCTTGCCTTTGAGTTCGGCTGGCACCTCGGTTTCCCATAGTTTGCGGAGAGCATCACCCATGTTGCCCTGGGCAGGGATGGCATTGGGGAAGCGGAACATGCATCGGTAGTACTCAGGGGTGCTTCGATTCTCTACTACGGATTTCGTGTACCAAGGGCCGCTCTTCTCGAAATCGGTTGGAGCTGTAAATGTGAACCCCGGGGCGAGCCCGGCGACGGCAGGAGCTGTGGGCTGGGCAGGTGCCGCCCCCGCCGTGGCCGGGATGCGGATGCCATCGGCGTTAAACGAAAGCTTGCTGGCCTCGACGCCGATCAGCGCCTTGGTCATCTCGTTCACCGCGTTCACGATGCTGTCTTGGTTCTCGTCATTCGCGCCCGCGGCCAGCACCACGGCCAAACCGGCTTGCAAAAGCAGGGTCTCGCTGGCCTGTTGCTTCTGGCGATCGGTAGCCGAGCGCATTTCGGGCGTGTCCAGCGCTTTGCGCAGTTGCCCGGTCGCCTTCGTCACCTGCTCATCCGGAATCTCTTTGCCCGAAACGATGGTGACAAACAGGCTCAGGCTGTCAGCAGCGGCCCCGGCCACATCGTGCGCCCGGCCCCGGGTGGCGGCTTCCTTGTCGTAGTCGTTGAGGAACTGCACCAGCGCCTCGCGCACCACCTGCTGGGTTTCGGCATCGTCGAAGAGGTTCTTGACAAAGTCGTTGAGCAAGAGGCGCTGGCCGGAGTAGGTGAACTTCGTCGGCCCGGTGGCCGCCGTGGCGGCTCCGGAAACTCCCTTGGCCGAGAGCGCCCGCACCGCCGCCAGGGCCGGGTTGGCGTCATCTTGAGGGCGAGCCCAGGCCACGAGAGAACTGGCCAACAAGACAAAGGCGAGAAGTGTGCGCATGAGCGTTAGTCCGGAGCGGGGCGCCCGCCCGACAAAGGGTGAGCGCGCCTCGCGCATACTCCCAATTATGATGTCCCTCTCGGCCATTCGCGCCGCCTTCCCGGCG
>CAZDWU010000012.1:24410-31593 GCA_964509165.1 uncultured Chthonomonas sp.
GGGCCGCGTGGGCACCGTATCCTTCCTGCACGAGAGCGTGCCGCCGCCGGCAATCTGCCAGGCCACCGATACTGCAGGCGTGGCCATCCGTTACGGGCACATGTATGCCTACCGGCTATGCCAGGCGCTCGGGATTCCGCTGGAGACCGGCGTGGTGCGGGCTAGCCTCGTGCATTACAACTCGCACGAGGACATTGACCGGCTGCTGGACGTGGTGGCAGACGCCGTCAGAACTTGAGCGGCTCGGCGCGGCCGGCTTCTTTCTCGAGCTTGCCAAGGCGGGCTTCGAGGCGCCGGAACACCGTCCAGTAGACGCTGTCGCGGTCCAGCCCTTGCCAAAACGGCTCGCTCCGCCCGATGAGAGCCACGTAGTAGCCGAACATGTAGTTCGCCACCAGCGGGCGCAGCACGCCGGAGTTGATCATCAGGGCGATCTCTTCAAAGAAGCCCACGAGGTTGCGACGATCCTGGATCGGGGCCTCGGCCAGGGTGGGGTCGTTCACGGCCAGCCGGTTGAGGAGGTCGCGGAACACCGGGTCTTCTAGGAAGCGGCGGCGCAATTCCAGAAAGTTTTGCACCCGCGTGTACCGGGCCTGCCGCATAAACTGCCACGTCCCGGTCATAAATGTCACCAGAGCAATGAGGCCGGCGAGGATGATGCTGAGATCCTTGACGTAGGCAACCACGCCGCCATTGTGCGTGCATTCGGCAGGCCGGGTGATGAGGCTGGTAAGGCGAGGGGCCTAACCCCGGAATCACGCAGGGCGGAATTGAGACTTACTAGCTGTATGAGCATCAATTTGCAATGGGATGGAAAAATGGGCTTTGCCGGGGATGCGCCGAGTGGGGCTCGCATCGTTCTGGATGCCCACCCCGAGAGCGGTGGCAGTGGCACCGGCCCGACGCCAGTGGAAGCCCTGGTGGCCAGCGTGGCCGCCTGCAGCGCCATGGACGTCATCTCCATCCTGCAGAAGAAGCGCCAGGAAGTGACCAGCTACACCGTGGAAGTGTCTTACGAGCGCGCGCCGGAAGGGGAGTGGCCCCGCCCGATCACCAAGTTCAGTGTACGGCACGTGGTGACGGGCCCGAACGTGGACCCCGAGGCCGTGGCGCGCAGCATCCAATTAAGCGATGAGAAGTACTGCACGGTAATGGCGACCCTGCGGCTCTCCCCGCCGATTGAAAGCACTTTCGAAGTGCGTTCCTAACTCCAAGGGACAAAAGAAGAAGGCTCCGGGTGAATCCTCACTCCGGAGCCTATTCTGTTGTGGTCGAGCTTGTTTAGAAGCTGAACAGTCGAATGCCAATTCGGTCGAGAATGAACAAAGCGTCTGCGATCTGCCGGACAAGTCCCGGGTCAAGGTTCTGAGTCTTCCCAACGTAGATGACATCACCCGGTTCTAGCTCGATGTTCTGGATGTAGTCGTTGCGCTCCAGGAATCGGACAAGGTCCACCTTGATGGTGCGCGTACCGCCCGGAGCCGAAAGATCTCGGCGGAAAATCTTGATGTCGCTGGCCTTGGTCACGCGGTCAATCGGGCCTCCCGAGGTGACAAACGCATCCAGAACCGTCATTTGTTCACGGAAGGCGTATTCACCAGGGGTTCGGATTGAACCAAGGACGAAGATTCGATTGCGAACGTTGGCCGGCACGTTGAGCGTGTCGCCGTCCATCACCGGGTAGTTCTGACTCGTGTCCATCTGCACCATAAGGGCGTAGAGGTCAAGCGGAATGATTTCATCCGAACCCTTGCGGCGCAGGGTGGCACGGCGCAGGTCAGCGCGGTCGGGGATGAAGCCACCGGCTTCAGCCAGCAGGTCCAAAACGGTGGCGCCAGGGCGCATCACAAAGGTCCCCGGGCGGTTGACAGCCCCAGTAACACCTGCCTTTCTTTGGCGAGCGTTCAACAGCGTCACCCCGATCTTCGGGTCACGCAATCGGAACTCTTGTTGGAAACGAGCTCGGATGTTGTTGGCCAATTCGTCGGTCGTGAGCCCAGTCGCCGGGAGAATCCCTACGAAAGGCACCGTGACGTTGCCATCTTGCCCCACCGGCACATCCACTTGGAGCTCGAAATCCGAACCCTGAGCGTAAACCTGAATCCGGATGATGTCCTCCGGCTGGAGCCGGTAGGTATCAGGCATCGTGACCTGAGCCATCGAACAGACGGCCAGGATGATTCCCAACAACAGCGCGGATAGACGTCGCATAAACTCGAACCCTTCAGGCAGACAGAATCCGCCCGAGATACATTCTTGGCATAAGGTACCCGTCTCTTTACTCGCTTATCAAGCGACGGTGACCTTCGATGACCACGGTCATTTCGCCTTTCCACTCGCGGGCGGTGCCTGACAACTCTTCCAGGGTGCCGCGCCACAGCTCTTGATGACGCTTGGTGAGTTCGCGGGCGACCACCACACGCCGGTCACCAAGGGCGTCCGCCCACATGCGAGCGGCCTTCGTCAGCCGGTGGGGACTCTCAAAAAGAACCAGCGTCATGGTGTTCTCGGCGAAGGGGGCCAAGGTGCGCTGGATATCGCCGGCCTTGCGCGGCAAGAAACCCAGGAAGGCAAACCGCTGCGCGTAGAACCCGCACACCGAGAGAGCAAGGGTGACAGCGCTGGGGCCCGGGATGCCATCCACCCGAATGTCGCGTTCCAGGCAGGCTTGCACCAGTTCGGCACCGGGGTCGCTGATGCCGGGGGTGCCCGCATCGGTCAGCAGGGCGGCTTGCTCGTGGCTTTCAATCTCGTCGGCCAGGGCTTGCACGCGGGCGGGGCTGGTGTGGTCGTTCAGCACCTTGTAGACCGGCTTCACGCCGAGGTGGGCGGCGAGTCGGGAGGACACGCGGGTGTCTTCCACGATCCACAGCGTCGCGGCCTGCAGAATCTCCGAGGCCCGGGGCGAGAGGTCACCCAGGTTCCCAATGGGTCCGGCCACCATCCAGAGTTCTGCCATGTCGCTGGTGTACCTGCCCCTGCCGCCGCCCGCGTAGGCAGAAAAAAGAAAACCGCTCGCACCCGGGTAGGGCACGAGCGGCTTTCGGTCAACCCCGCGCTTACGGGTTGCTGGGGGCCGGGTTCGTCGGCGTGGTGGGGTTGGAAGGGGCGTTACCCGCCTTCTTGTCTTCCTCTTCCATCTTCTTGCGTTCGGCTTCCATCTCGGCGTCGATCTTGGCTTGCTCTTCCGCGATGGCGGTTTGCTCCTTGTCGTAGTCCGCCTTGTTGGCCGCCCAAGTGTTGAGCGCCTTCTTCACGGCTTCGAGCTGTTCCGGCTCCAGTCGCTTGTTGCTTTCGGCTTCAAAGAGCTTGCCGCGGATCTCGCTGATCTGCTGCTGACCCATCTGGTCGTAGCCAATCCCGCTGTCCACCGCCGCCGCCAGTTGCTGAGCCGCATTGTCCTTGTCGCCTTCGGCCATGTACAGGTCGTAGAGTTCCAGGCGGAAGGCCGAATCTTCACTGTAGGTGAAGAAGTCTTCCAGCGCTTCGATGCGGTCCTTGCGCATCGTGCTCTTCTCCTGGTCGGTCAGGTCGTTCCAATACACCTGCTGGGCGATGAGGCGCACCTGCGGGGCAAAGCCGGAGCCGGGCTCGGTGGAATTCGCCAGCGTCACCGCTTCGGATTCGATGGCCTGCATGCGGGACTTACGCTCGGCGGCGCTGGCCTGCATCTTCGGGTCTTCCAGGGCCATGCCGAGGTCGAACATCAGCTTGAAGCCCTTGTCGTTCCACTTCACCTTGTCCGAGGCGATTAGGGCATCCGCTTCCTTCTTCAGTTGGTCGGCGGCGCGGCCCTGGGCCAGCGTGCGGCGCAGAGACTCCTTGTTGGCTTCAAAATCGCTCGGCAGCTTGGGCTCAATCTTGGTGACGCGGTAGATCGTCGGCCCTTTGGGGGTCATCAGCACGTCGCTGACCTGGCCCGCCTTGAGATCGAGCAACGACTTAACGTTCTCCTGCGCTTCAATCTCGCTGCGCGTGAAGGTGCTGGTTTCCGGAGTGATGGCCATCTGCTTGGCCACATCCGCCCAGGCCTTGCCGCTCGCGAGGGCGGTCTTGGCTTCTTCGGCCTTCTTCTCGCGCTCGTCTTCCGGCATGTCGGGCTTGCTGAACGCCATGGCTTCCACCGAGAAGTTGTCGAAAGACGCCTTCAACTCTTCGTCGCTGATCTTGATGCCCGCCGTGATCTGGTTCATCAGCATCAGCGGGGTTTGGCTGCGGATGGCTTCCTCCGGATTCGTCTGGAACTGATTCTTGATCTGGTTCAGCTGCTCCGTCTTGATTTCGCTGGGCGTCCGGGTGAATTTGGCCTTGAACGCAGCATCAAACGCGGCCTGGTCAGCATCCTTCTTCAGCTTGCCCTCCTTGATGAGGGTCGCCTTCTCGATATTGATCTGGCGATCTAGTTCGGTCTCCAAGAACGCCGTCACGCTGGCTTCGTCAATCTTCAACCCCTTCGCCTTGGCCATGGACTGGAAGGCGAGGAGCCGGACCGCCCCGGTGAGCACCTGCGGGCGCTGAATGAGCAGATAGGACTGCGGAAGCTGGAAGCCGCCGAACTGCTGGGAGGCTTGCTCTTGCTGGCGATCCACCAACGACTGGTATTCGCGGAAAGTCAGGCGATTGCCGTCCACCGAGACGATGGATTCGGTGTCCGGGCCGGCCCCGGCATTGTTCATGCCCGCGCATTGGCCTGTAACGAGCAACCCGACCATGACGAAGAGCGCGATGACGCCCAGAACGACTTGGCAACCCTTCTTTTGGAAAAGCTCTTGAATTTGTACGATCGACAAGGATGGACTCCTAAGGAAGTTAAGGGCTCAATTTTAGACGATGGTTCCCGGGTCCGGGCGGGCAGGGTCTAGCGTCCCCGTAAACTTTTTAGCAGACAAGGCTTGACATGTAGACAAAGAGTGCGTATACTCACGTCTGCTAGGAGCACTATGGCCAAGGGACTGACGGATCGACAGCGCGAGATTCTCGCCTTCCTCGCGGAATACACGCGATCGGTGGGTTATCCGCCTTCCATTCGGGAAATCGGCGACAAGTTCGGAATTGGCTCCCTGCGGGGCGTGACGGTCCACCTCGACGCCCTTGAGAAGAAGGGCGCCATTGGCCGTGAAAACACGCCGCGCTCCATCCGCATCCTGCACCCGGACTACCAATCCGTGGTCGCGCCGGAAGTCAACTTCCGCACCTTGCCCTTGCTGGGTGAGATTGCGGCGGGGGCGCCGATCACGGCCGAAGCCCATATCGAAGAGTATCTGCCCGTGCCGTCCGGAATGCTGAAGGGTTCGCCCGAGGCCTTCTTGCTCCGTGTAAAGGGCGACTCGATGATCGAAGAAGGCATCTTCGAGCGTGACCTCGTGGTGGTGCGCCGCCAGGACGACGCCCGCAACGGTGACCTTGTGGCGGCGATGGTGGAAGGCGAAGCGACTGTGAAGCGCATCAAGTTCCAGCGGCCCGACATCCATCTGATCCCGGCCAACCCGGCCTACCGGGAGCAGATCTATCCCAGCGAGAGCGTGAGCATCGTTGGGCGGGTCATTGGCTTGCTCCGCACCTACGCCTAAGCGGTTACTTCGGGTCTTTGGCGGAGTCCTTGGTCGCAACCTCGCCCGCGTCGCGCGCCAGCAGCCGCAGGCGCCGCACCTGCAGGTCGTTTTCGTAGACGTCTTGCCGGATGAGGCCGACCCCCCGGAGGTAAGCGCTGTCGATCTCGATGGCGTTCTCGCCTCGGAACGAGTGGATGACCTCGTGCAGGTCGCGTTCGCTCCCGCGCCAGAGTTCGCGCACCACTTTGCGGGTGATGATCGCCGAAGCTTTGGTTTCCGCCCCCGGCCAACCCATCGTGCCGTTCCATTCCGCTTGCTCGGCGGCCGGAATCAAAGTGAGGGGTGGCGAAAACCGAACTCCGCCCCACTGAGAGGCCAAGAGTTCGCCGTTCTCCCACACGAGGTGGCTCTCGCCTTCGGGGGTTTCTAGTCGCCAGCCTTCGCTCTGGCTCACGGGCACCCGACCCTTCACGGCCAAAGTTCGCACGCGGGCCTGCAGCACCGGGCCAACATCGTACGTCCACTCCCGGTTGAGAGAGAGCGGCATGAGGGTGGAAAGCGGCTGGTTCCGGCACCCGCCCAGGAGCCCCGCACTCGCCATCACGAGTGCCGCCAGCCCGACGAGTCCCCTCCGAATTCCGCGCAAAGTTGTGCTCAAGATACCGCTTCGAGTTTGGCGAAGCTCTGCACCATCTTCTTGATGCCGGTCGCCCCGCTGAACGCCACCGTCACCTCGGCATCGTTCTTCAGCGGGTTGCAGGCAATCACCACGCCCATCCCGAACTTCCGGTGCTCCACCCGTTGGCCCACAGTAAAGGGTGCCTGCCACGGCGCAGCGGCCTCCGCCTGCGGGCGCGGGGCTTCGATCACCCGGTAGGTGCCCATGCGCTCCGATTCCACCCGTCGGGTGGGAGCCATGCTCTCGTGGTCGTAGCCGGCATCGTCATCTACTTCCATCGCCGGGAGGTCGTTCAAGAACCGGGAGCGGTGGTTAAAGTTGGCCTGCCCGAAGGTGCTGCGCCGGCGGGCGTAAGTGAGGTGAAGTTCCTCTCGCGCTCGGGTCATCCCCACGTAGCACAGACGCCGCTCTTCGCTCAGTTGCCGGTCATCGCCCAGGGAGCGGGAGTGCGGGAACACGCCCTCTTCCATCCCGGTCAGGAACACCACCGGGTACTCCAGGCCCTTGCTGCTGTGCAGGGTCATCAGGGTTACGGCCTCGCCGCTCTCCTTCAGCATGTCCACGTCACTCACCAAAGCCACTTGCTCAAGGAATCCACCGAGCGTGGGGGCCTCGTCGGCCTCCACGTTGCCCTCGTCGAACTGGGTCGTCACGTTCAGGAGTTCCTGAAGGTTTTCCAGGCGGCTGATGGATTCATCGGTGCGCTCATTGCGGAGTTCATCCAGGTAGCCGCTCTTGTCCAAGAGGATCTGGAGTACGGGCGTCACCGGGCCGCTGGTGGCCAGGGCGGTGGCGGCTTCCAGCAAGCGGTGCAGGTCGCCGAGCGCCGTGGCCGCGCGCTTGGTGAGGGTGGCGCGGTAGGTGGGGTCGCCGATCACATCGCGCATAGACTGACCGAGGCTGCTGGCGTACTGCGCAATGCGGTCCACGGTGGTCGCCCCGATGCCCCGGG
>CAZDWU010000012.1:31693-35369 GCA_964509165.1 uncultured Chthonomonas sp.
GCCATGGCCTCGTCGTTTTCGGTGCCGTAGCCCCGGATGCGCACGCTCGCCCCTTCCGGGTTGTCGGTCCACAGTTGCTTCTCGTTGCGGCCGTGGTTGTGGCGGATGATGCTGTGGGCAGCCTTGAGGATATTGGGGGTGGAGCGGTAGTTCTGGGCAAGCGTGATGACTTGGGCGTCGGGGTAGTCGCTCCCGAACCGAAGCATCAAAGAGACGTC
The DNA here is from genome assembly GCA_964509165.1 of uncultured Chthonomonas sp. GTDB lineage: Bacteria > Armatimonadota > Fimbriimonadia > Fimbriimonadales > Fimbriimonadaceae > JAHBTC01. Next base: position 31,912 of record CAZDWU010000012.1, read on the forward strand.
GGCACCCCGCCACGCATAGATGCTCTGGTCGTCGTCGCCCACGATCATGATGTTCTGGTGCTTGGCCGCCAGCAGGTGCGTCAGGCGATATTGCGCCATGTTCACGTCTTGGTACTCGTCCACCATCACGTGTAGGAAGCGCTCCTGATACTTCTCGCGCACGCTTTCGGCCTGCTCCAGCAGGCGCACGGCGTACAGCAAGATGTCGTCGAAGTCGAGCGCATTGGCCCGGCGGAGGGCGTCGTTATATTCTTTATAGATATCGGCGACGATTTTGGGGAAGAAACCAGCGGCGGTTTCGGCGTACTTGGTGGGGCTCTCCAGCCGTTCTTTGGCCCGGCTGATTTCCGCGAGCACCGCACGCGGCTGGATCGCTTTCGGGTCCAGGTTGCGTCGCTTGATGAGGTCGCGGACGATGCTTAGCTGGTCTGTATCGTCGTAGACGACGAAGTTGCGGTCAATCCCGATGGCCGCGCCGTCCATCCGCAGCAGCTTGGCGCAGGTGGAGTGGAAGGTGCCCATCCACAGGTATTTGGCTTCCTCGCCGACCATTTGCTCCAGGCGCTCGCGCATCTCGCGGGCGGCCTTGTTGGTAAAGGTCACGGCCATGATGCGGCTGGCGGGCACCCCTTCGGCAATCAGCTTGGCGATGCGGCAGGTCACCACCCGGGTCTTCCCCGATCCGGCCCCCGCAAACACCATGAGCGGGCCGCCGTTGCACTCCACGGCGCGCTTTTGCTCAGGATTTAGGGAGTTCAGATCAAAAGGGAGAGACATATGTCTATCTTATTCTCTCTCCGACCCCCTAGCCCCGCAAAACGTCTAGGGAGTAACATACGCGTACGGTTCTGCGTATGAGGGAGTAGACTGCGTTCCTCACGCATCGGAGTTCGTGCATGAATAAGTTGGCAGGTACGTTACTGATCGCCGCCCTGGCCGGGTCGGCCTGGGCTCAAGGGTCCTTTACCATTCGTCGTCCGGTGGATGGCTCCACCGTCCGCGAAACCGTCAAGGTCCGGATCCCGCTGAACAGCATGACGGAAGGCTCTTATCTGGGCATTCTGATCAATGGCAAGTTCGTGGAAGCTGTGATCCCGAAGGTGGATGGCGCGGACGCGGTGTACGAATTGAACACCAAGGAAATGCGCATCCCGGATGGCGAAATGACGCTGGACGTGGTGCTCTACCAAGATGGTGAGCCGCCGGTGGAGCGCGATCGAAGCTCGATCCGCCTGAACGTCGACAACTACACCAGCATCACGCCCGGTATCGAAGGCAAGCTGCTTCGCTACAAGTTCGCCGCGAACACCGAGCGGGTTTACGAAACCAAGCTGGAACAAGAAATTCGCACGGGCACGGCCCTGACGATGGCGCCGGGTTCCGGTCGCCAAGGCACTCTGACGGGTCGCGAAGAAGAGCGCGTGCGCCTGGCCTACGCCGTGCACAACACGTATGCGGGAGCCTCGGGCCGAGAAGCGCTGATCAGTGTGCAAGCCCGCCCGGACAAGGACAAGGACTACGCCTGGATCACCGCGAGCGGCGAAACCACGCCGAAGAAGTATTACCGTGAGGACATGGCCCCGTGGTACATGCGCATGACCGATACGGGCCGCGAAGTTTTCAGCGGAATCCCGCTCTCGGCCGGCCTTGAGAGCTCGGGCGCAAGCCAGTCGCTCGTGAACTTGTACGCCTTCATTCCGATGCCCGTGCTTCCTTCGGAGCCGGTGAACACCGGCGACGTGTGGGAAGGTGCCATGCTGGACGCCGACGGCGGCGTGGAGAAGCTGGCGGGTGAACGCAAGTTCTTTGGCGCGCCGGTTCCGGCTCGCGCCACTCTCCAAAACTTCGAGTGGTTCCAAGGCCGACCCTGCGCCAAGATCACGATGGAAGTCGGCCAGGCCGGTGTGGCTATGACTGCCTTCTCCGGTGGTGCTGCCGAAGCGGCCGCAGGCGCCCAAGGCAATAGCCTGACGCTCAAGGAAACCTACTTCTTCGACCTCACGGCCGGCGTGGTGCTGCACTCGGTGCTTGAATACACCACCACCATGGCGGTGGCGGCTCCGGCCGGCGGCACCGGTGGCAACACGGGTGGCTCAGGTTCGGGTGGACGACCGGGCGCTGGTGCGGCCGGTGGCGGCGGTGGCGGCCAAAGCGGGGAACTGGCGGAAGACAAATTCAACTCGCCGATGATGTTCCCGGGTTCGCTGAACTTCATGATGGACGGCAACTTGTTCGAGTTCAACCCGATGTTCAATAACAAGGGTGAAGTCATCAGCATCTGGCAGAACCGTCCGGGTGGCGGCGACGGTGGCCCGGGTGGCCGCGGTGGCGACGACGGACAAGGCGGTGGCTTTGGTGGTGGTTCGCGCTTCGGTGCCGGCCAAGCCGGGAACGCAGCCGCAGGGGGCGCTCGCTCTGGCAGTCGGTTGATGAGAATCTCCGCCCGCATCACTCGAACTCTCGAAAACTAAGCGATACTGAGGCATGCCTCTCGCTCGTCGTGACACGCCGCGCAGCTCTTCCCCTCAGGAGGAGCTGCGCGCGACTTTAGCCGAACACCTCGACGAGCTCCGCACCCGCGCCATCCGCGTGGTCATCGCCATCATGATCTCGATGGTCCTTTCGTGGATCTTCGTGTGGCCGACCTACAACTTCATCGACCAACTCGTCCGCAGTTCGGTGCCCAAGGGGCTGGTCTATAAGGAAGTCACCACCCACATCACGGAGCCGTTCATGCTCCAAATCAAGCTCTCGTTCTATCTGGGCTTGATTCTGGCCTTGCCCTATGCGGTCAGCCAAATCTGGGCGTTTGTGGCGCCGGGCCTCAAACCCACCGAGCGCAAGCCGATCCTCATGCTCACCCCGGTGTGCTTAGCGCTTTTCCTCTTGGGGCTTACCATCGGCTGGTTCACGTTGCCGGCCATGTTCCAGTGGTTCTTTGTTTATGCCCAAGCGGGCGGCTTCGAGGTGTACCAAGAGCCGGGCAAGATGATCATGCTGGTGGTCAAGACTCTGCTGGGCTTTGGCCTCGCCTTCCAGATGCCGGTGGTAGTGTTCTTCCTCACTCGCTTGGGTTTGGTGACGCCCGAAACTCTGCGCACCTATTGGAAGCACGTGGTGGTGAGCAATATCATCGTGGCGGCCATTATCACGCCGGGCAGCGACCCGGTTTCGCTGGCGGCCATGGCCATCCCCATCATCGCGCTGTTCTATTTGGGCGTGTTTGCAGCCACCTGGAGCATGAAGAGCGCGGGCCGAGACGCGGCGCTAAATCAGCTCGATGCGCCCCCGTGCTAGGGGGTGACGCGGTTGGACCAAACCCCTCCGTTCGCCTACTCGGGTGAGGGCATTGCCCATGTGGTCACCACGCCCGGGGTGGACCCGGTCTACGGCGAATGGCCCGAGAACTTGCACCCCCGGCTGCTAGCGGCCTTGCAAGCCCGCGGGCTCCAGCGACC
>CAZDWU010000012.1:35469-37874 GCA_964509165.1 uncultured Chthonomonas sp.
CCCCGGAGCCTGGAGAGCTACCGCGCAGGCTACACGCCGGAAGAGCGCCGCGCCATCGAGCGGGCGTTTGCCTCCGGGCAGCTGCGGGGCCTGGTGAGCACCAACGCGCTGGAGCTCGGGGTGGATATCGGGGGGCTGGACGCGGTGGTCATCAACGGGTGGCCGGGGCGGCGGGCCAGCTATCGCCAGCAATCGGGGCGCGCCGGGCGCAGCGGCCGCGAGGGGCTCACCGTGCTGGTGGCGCACAGCGACCCTCTGGAAATCCACCTCTGCCGGCACCCGTTGGAGACGGTTTTCGGCCCCGCTGAGCCCTCGCCGTGCCGGTGGGAGAACCCCTTTGTCGGGCGGGCGCAGATTTCTTGCCTGGCCCACGAGCGTGCGTTTGACCAGACCGAAAGCGCCGCTTGGCCCGACGATGTGCAGGCCCTGCGGGATGAACTGACGGGCGAAGGCGAGCTGCAGTACGGGGCGGGGCGGTGGTTTTGGGCGCACCCGCACAGCCCGGCCTCGCGGGTCAGCATCCGCAACACCGACAACCGCCAGATCCGCCTGTGGAAGGACGGCCAGGAGATGGGCGCGATCGAGTTCTGGCGAGCACTGCGCGAAGTGCACGAGGGGGCGATCTACTTGCACCGGGGCAACGCCTACCGGGTGGCCAAGCTGGACCTTGCCCGCCACGAAGCCATCCTCACCGAAGACGTCCCCGAAGATGAGGAGACCGAGCCCATCAGCGAGAGCCTGGTGGAGCGCACCATGGTCATCCAATCCGCATCCGCCGAGGGCCACCTGTGGGAGCTGTGCAGCGTGCAAGTGACCAGCCGCGTGACGGGCTACCGCCGCCTGGAAGCCCGCAGCCGCCGCGTGATTGATGAGGAACCGCTGGAGCTCCCCGCTCAGCAATACAGCACCGTGGCCGTGCGCCTGGAGGTGCCCCTGGCCACCGAAGTGGAGGCAATGGGCGCGTGGCACGGCGTGGAACACGCCCTGGACGCCCTGGCCCCCCTGCTGTGCGGCGCGGACCGCAACGACCTGGGACACGCCTGGTTTGTGGCCGACCCCGCCACCCTCACCACCTCGCTCTACATCTTTGATGCGGTGCCGGGGGGTGTGGGGTTTGCCGAAGCGCTCTATGAACGCCGCGAAACGTGGCTGCAGCAAGCCCACCAAATGGTGAAAGACTGTAAGTGCGAAGACGGCTGCCCTCGGTGCATCCTAAGCCCCCGTTGCGAAAGCCGTAACGAACCATTGGACAAGCTGGGCACCGTACAATGGCTGGATCGGCTGGCCAGGGGGCCTGAACTCCCGGCCTCCGCTCCCTAAACGCGGGTACCTTGCGCCCATACCATGATCGTCGTGATGCAGCTGGGGGCCACCGAGGCCCAGATTCAAGCCGTCGCCGAAGCCATCCGCGCCAAGGGCCTTGAGCCGCTGGTGATGCCCGGCGATGACCGCACCGCCATCGGCATCCCGGCCAGCCTCACCCCCGACCAGCGCATGACGCTGGAAGGCGTGCTCAGCCGCCTGGAAGGCGTCAACAAAATCAGCGAAACCAGCCACCCCTACAAGCTGGCTTCGCAGGAATACCACCGCGACCCCACGCTGATCCAGGTGGGCGACGAGAAGATTGGCGCGGGCCACTTTGCCGTGATGGCCGGCCCCTGCAGCGTGGAAGGCTACGAGGAGTACCGCGAGGCCGCCCTGATGGTGAAGGCGTGCGGCGCGCGCATCCTGCGGGGCGGGGCGTTTAAGCCGCGCACGAGTCCGTATTCGTTCCAAGGCCTGCGCGTGGAAGGGCTCAAGATCATCCAGCAGGTGGCGCGCGAAACCGGCCTGGTGACCATCACCGAGGTGATGAGCGCCGACATGGTGGAAGTGGTGGCCGAGCACGTGGACATCCTGCAGATTGGCGCGCGCAGTATGCAGAACTACCCCCTGCTGATTGAAGCGGGCAAGAGCCATCGCCCGGTGTTCCTGAAGCGCGGCCCCAGCGCCACCATTGACGAGTGGCTGCTGGCGGCGGAATACGTGCTGAACGAGGGCAACCCCAACGTGATCATGTGCGAGCGGGGGATTATCGCCTTCGACCGCACGTACACCCGCAACCTGCTGGACCTGACGGCGGTGCAGGTGCTGAAGGCGCAGACGCACCTGCCGGTGATTGTGGACCCGAGCCACGGCACCGGGGTGGCGAAGTTTGTGCCCGGCATGGCCAAGGCGGCCATGGTGGCGGGGGCGGACGGGATTATGGTGGAGGTCCACCCGGACCCGGCCGAAGCCAAGAGCGACGGCAGCCAGACCCTGGATCAGGCGCAGTTTGCCGGGCTGATGGCCGACCTGCGCCGCCTGAGCGACTACGCCGGCGTGACGTTGTAAGCGGGGCTAGGGTGCCGGTTTCGGCACCCAGC
>CAZDWU010000013.1:0-4824 GCA_964509165.1 uncultured Chthonomonas sp.
TCGCGGAGCTCTTGGGCGGCGCGCTTGGCCAGTTCGTCGCGGGTGAGGGGCATGACGAAAACTTACCCCAGCCGGGCGTAGAACCCTTTGTGACTCTTCTTCCGTTTGTCGCTGCCCTCGCCATGGTGCCTCCGATCGAAACTCCTCTGACCTACAAAGACGCCGACGGCGCGGAGTGCAAAGGCATTTTTGTGCGCCCCGCCACCCGCAACATCGTGCCCGTGATGATCATCGTCCACGACTGGAACGGCCCGGACAATTACGAACTCACCCGCGCCCGCATGGTGGCCGAGCAGTGGGGCATGGGTGCCCTGGTGGCCGACATCTACGCCGGCGCGCGACCGACGACGCCCGCCGAAAACGGGGCCGAAGCGCGCAAGTATTACAGCGATAACGCGCTGTTCCGCAAGCGTCTGCAGGCCGCCGTGGATGCCGTGAAGGCGCGCGGCGATGTGGACGCCAGCAACATCGGCGCGATGGGCTACTGCTTCGGCGGGACGGCCGTGCTGGAGATGGCCCGCATGGGCGCGGACGTGAAGGCCGTAGTCTCGTTCCACGGAGGATTGAGCGCCCCGAACCCCGCGGCGGGCACCATCGGCACCAAGATCATGCTGCACCACGCGGCCGACGACCCGGCGGTGCCGAAGGATCAATTGGTGGGATTCCTCGCCGAGATGACGGCAGCCAAGGCCGACTACCGCATGGTGATTTACAACCTGGCCGTCCACCCGTTCACGGTCATTGGCGGCCCCAGCTACAATGAGCAGGCGGACAAGCGAAGTTGGGAAACCACCACCGCATTCTTGAAAGAAGTGGGGCTGGCGCGCTAATCGCGCTGGCGATTCTGGGGTCGGGGTGCCGCGCGGCGGCTCCCGAGCCCGGCCCTCTCGTGTCTGACCCCTCGCCCGAGCCTGTGATGTCCGAAGCGCAAACGCCCCCGCCCGTCGAGTACCACGAATCCGGGGACCGCGTGGACCGGGCGCGGGAGCGCGTGGGGGACGACGTGCGGGAGGCCTTGGCCGCGAAGGGGGTTTCCTCCCCGGCGGCGTTTGTGTTCTTCCGCGCGTTCAAGGCGGAGCGGGAGCTCGAACTCTGGGCCGGGGATAGCCCAGGCGGGCTGGCTTTGATCAAGACCTACCCCGTGGCGGCGGCTAGTGGCGAACCGGGGCCGAAGCGACGCGAGGGCGACCGGCAGGTGCCTGAGGGGATTTATCACATCGACCGGTTCAATCCGCAGTCGAGTTTTCACCTCTCGCTTGGTTTGAACTATCCGAATGAGAGCGACCGGGTGCGGAGCGACCGCGACCGACCGGGCAGCGACATCTTTATCCACGGACGGGCGGTGAGCATTGGCTGCCTGGCCATGACGGACCCCGTGATTGAGTTCATTTATGTGCTGGCCGACGGGGCGCGATCGGCGGGGCAGCGGCAGATTCCGGTGCATATCTTCCCGGCCCGGCCGGGGACAGCCGCGTGGGATAACCTGATGGAACGCCATCCCGAGCACCGCGCTTTCTGGCGGGAGATTGAACCCGCTTATGAACTCTTTGAGACGACCCGGACCCTGCCGATTGTGGCGGTGGGGCCGGATGGGCGCTACATCATCGGCTCGCGCCGCTGAGGGTTGTTGGGCTTCGTTTAGCGGCCCTCGTGGCACCTGAATAGGAGGGCTAGCTCGCGGCCTTCCTCGGCCGCGGCCATGACTTCTTTGAAGAGTTCTGGACTCCCGTGCCTTTCCAAGAACTCAAGTCCTTCATCGGGGATGAGTGGGCGATTCCAAAAGTAAGGGCGCAGTTGATCGTGGAGAACTCGATCTTTCCAGACGATCGCCCGGGTGGACATTGCAGCGAGGCCGGTACTTGACTCGCAGTAATGCTTGCCTGGTTCAACCTCAAAGAAGACGAACTCGTCTTCTATTCTCTTGGAAAGGGCCTCAAGCCGGCGGTAGTGGGCATTGATTCGCTTGATCTTCTCGCGGTCGGAGCCAAAGAGGAACATGCGATTGGGCCAGGTGCGTCCCCGCTCGGAGAGCTTTTCGAGTTGATCGTGAGGAATGAGGGACTGTTCCTTATCGTGTTTCCAGTTCTTGGCATCGTTGAGGGAGATTCTTACGAGACCATACGCGAGGACGAGGCTAGCCAGTAACGCCTGGTAAGGAAACTGCCAAGGGAAGAAGAGGACGGCAGCAAAATACACAAGCGCACTTAAGTGGCCCAGGTGCGTCATCTCACGAAAGTAGTAGGCAATTCTCTGTGAGACGCCGATCTTCGTGCCCAAAATGGCCATGCCCGTCATCACCAGAATCGTGGCCAGGAGGCCGACCAGGAAGATTCCACCGGGCGAGTCAAACTGGATTACACCCATGCGGGAACAGGGGCTCCCGCTGGATTCTCCCGATCCAGCAGAATCTCATCCAAAGTATAGAGCATTTCCATGTAAAGGACGTAGCTCTGAACCGCTCTGTCGTAGGCGCTTGTTAACTCTTTTGATTCAGTAGGAATGGAAAGATATGTCATCGCCATACCTAGCCGATCAACTCGCTCGTTAAACTGGGCAAGAATTGTCGACTTTAGCTCTTGCGAATATACGTGGTATAGAGCACGTTCGAAAGAACCTTCCGAGAAGTCGCATAGCTTGGCATACTCGGCACAGCGGCTCAAGTGCTGAGAACACTGAACTAAGAACTTCACACAGACGCTCACTGGATTCTGAATCTGGCGTCGAAGATAGCTGGAAATGATGGGAGAGTCTTTCTTGAGTTGAATCAGGAATTGAAGGGAGTGAATCTGAGCTTTCCTATCTTCCGGATCACGCATAATGTCATTTCTTTGTTTCTCCAGGTACAAGTTGATCAGTCGAAGCTCTTCTTCAATGGCTTCCTGGAAGCCGGGATAATGGCCGTGCTCCTCCAGTTGTCCTTGGATATCCTTGGCGATACTCTCAACGAGCGCAGACGTGTGCTCAACGTCTTCGTACCTCATTGATTTCCTCTACCATTCCCTTACAACGCGTTTGTCAAGGATGTGTTGAGCCACTCTGGGCGGCCTGGGCTAAACATACCCTTGCTGCGAGAGGTGCTGCAACAGTACCGTCGCTCTCTCTTCCTCATACAAGCGTTTGGCCACGTAAAATCCTGGATAGATCACGGGGCCAGTACTGCAAAACCCCACGTAGACCGACCCAATTCGAATCGCCCGGATCGTATGCGTTTCGCAGTCCTTCAAATTCATGGTCCAGAAAAATACTGCCATTAGAGCCGCACAAAGGAACAAATCATTGTCCTCTTCCCAGGAGCCTACGCCCAACGCGATCCTCTGCCAGGCTCCGTAAACTACGGCAAGTGGAACAAGTACCATCATTGCCCACGACGCGACCCTAAGCGTTGGCGTCAATGGCCGGGGCGTGCGTAGTTCGTTCTTTCGATGACCCACTCCTCGCCTCCAACTGAGCTGAGCCCCCGCTCAGCCCTTACCAAATCAACGCGAAAGATGGCTCAGCCGTTGCGGGCCGTGACCGTGCGGCGCTCAATGCGCTTCTCGTACGCCGTGCCGCGCAGAATCCGGTCCACAAACACCCCGGGCGTGTGAATCTGGTCCGCATCCAGCTGACCAATCTCCACCAGCTCTTCCACCTCGGCAATGCAGACTTTGCCCGCCGTCGCCATCATCGGGTTAAAGTTGCGCGCCGTGCGCCGGAACTGCAGGTTCCCCCAGCGGTCGCCGCGCTGCGCCTTCACAATCGAGAGGTCCGCGCGCAGGGCGGTTTCCATTACATAGGTTTCGCCGTTGAACTCGCGCGTTTCCTTGCCTTCGGCCACCAGCGTCCCCACGCCGGTCTTTACATAAAAGGCGGGAATGCCCGCGCCCCCGGCTCGGATCCGCTCGGCCAGCGTGCCCTGCGGATTGAACTCAAGCTCCAGTTCGCCACTCAAAAACTGCCGCTCAAACTCTGCGTTTTCGCCCACGTAGGAGCTAATCATCTTCCGGATCTGGCGGGTCTGAAGCAGCAGGCCCATGCCAAAGTCGTCCACCCCGCAGTTGTTGCTCACCACCGTGATGTCCTTCACGCCAGAATCGCGCAGCGCAAGAATCAGGTGCTCGGGGATGCCGCAGAGCCCGAAGCCCCCGGCCATGATGGTCATGCCGTCAAAAAGGTAGCCCTGCAGGGCCTCGGCGGCGCTCGCAACGACCTTGTCCATGCTCTGATCTTACTCCGTCGCGGCGGGCAGGGAAATCGCCAGCGCCGGCACCTGGGCCAAGAGCTTCGGCAGCTTGTTGGCGATCTCGCTGTTGGTGGCCACGTAGTGGCATCCCCACTCGTTGCCCATCTTGTGCAGGGGCTTCTCCTTGTGCCCCGCGTGGCCCAGCACGTAGGTGCCTTGCGCCTTCAGAGCCTGGATGAGCGGCGCCAGGGCCTCCGGGGCGTCGCCCAGGTTGACAATGGCCACCACGGCGGGTTCGGGCTGGTGGTGGTCGCGCACGGCCACGGGCACGCCCAGGGTCGCCACCGCGTTGCGCAGGCGCACGCCCCACATCAAGTTCCGCTCGTAAATCACCACGCTCATGGGTTCTCTATTCTACGTCCCGCACCCGGGGAGGTCCCGCGCGGTATCCCAGAGGACATGTTGCGGCCGTTTGAGTGGAAATCGGATCACTTGCTTCTGCTGGACCAAAGGCATTTGCCCGGCCAAGAGGTGTGGCTGCAATTGGAGACTGTGGAGCAAGTCGCCGAGGCGATTGTGGATATGGCCGTGCGGGGCGCCCCTGCCATTGGCATGGCCGCCGCCTACGGCTTGGTGCTGGCCGCACAGCGGGGCCACGACCG
>CAZDWU010000013.1:4924-14068 GCA_964509165.1 uncultured Chthonomonas sp.
TTGGCATGGCCGCCGCCTACGGCTTGGTGCTGGCCGCACAGCGGGGCCACGACCGGGCCGCCGCCGATGCGCTGCTCCGCGCGAGCCGCCCCACCGCGGTGAACCTGTTTTGGGCACTGGACCGCATGGCCCGGGTGCCGTGGGATGCCCCCGCGCTTTTGCAAGAGGCCATTGCCATCGAGGAAGAAGACCGCGCGATGAACCAGGCAATGGGCCGCTGGGGGCTCGATTGCCTCCCCGAATCCGCAAACGTGATGACCATCTGCAACACCGGGGGCATTGCCACCAGCGGGTGGGGAACGGCCCTGGGCGTCATCCGCACCGCCTACGAAAACGGGCGCATCCGCCACGTCTACGCCTGCGAAACCCGCCCCCGCATGCAGGGTTTGCGACTCACGGCGTGGGAGCTGATGCAGGAGGGGATCCCGTTCCACATGATCGCGGATAGTGCCGCCACCAGCATCCTGGCCCGGGGCGAGATCGACGCGATTTTCGTCGGGGCGGACCGAATTGCCGCCAATGGCGACACCGCCAACAAGATCGGCACCTTTATGCTGGCGGTGGCGGCGGAGCGCTTTGGCGTGCCGTTCTACGTGGTCGCGCCGAGCTCGACCATTGACCCCCAAACCCTGCACGGCCGCGATATTCCGATTGAAGAGCGCGCGGCGGAGGAGATCACCGAGATTGAAGGCGTGCGCATTGCTCCCGAAGGATGCCCGGTTTTCAACCCCGCCTTCGATGTGACCCCGCACGAGTTCATCACGGGCATCATCACCGAGCGCGGCCTGCACCGCCCGCCCTACGTCTTCACGGCGGCGGACCTCGCATGAACTTTGTCGAAATCATTGCCCGGCGACGGGATGGGCTGGCTTCCATGCCCGGCGACCTCGCGGCGGTGGCCCAGGGCGCGGCGGATGGCTCGGTGCCGGATTACCAACTTGCCGCGTGGCTGATGGCGGCGTTTTTGAACCCACTGAGCACCCAAGAAACGGCCGAACTCACCCTGGCCATGGCGCAGAGCGGGGAAGTGCTGGACCGATCCGGCCTGCCGCATCCGTGGTTCGATAAGCACAGCACCGGCGGTGTGGGCGACAAGACCACGATTGCCCTCCTGCCCATACTGGTGGCCTGCGGGATGACGGTGGTGAAGATGTCCGGGCGCGGCCTGGGGATGACCGGCGGCACCATTGACAAGCTGGAAGCAGTGCCGGGTTTCCGCACCGATTTGGAACCCGAAGCCATGTTGGACCTCGCCCGGCGCACCGGCCTGGCCCTGAGCGGGCAAACCCCCCGCCTGGCCCCCGCCGACAAGGCGCTCTACGCGCTGCGCGACGTGACGGGCACGGTGGCCAATGTTCCGCTGATTACGGCCAGCATCCTCAGCAAGAAGATTGCCGCCGGGGCGGAGTGCGTGGTGCTGGATGTGAAGTGCGGCAGCGGCGCCTTTATGAGCGACCTGCAGGCCGCCCAAACTCTCCGCCAAAGCCTGGTGCAAACCGGGGAAGCGGCGGGCCTGCGCGTGGTGGCGCGGGTGACGGACATGGACCAGCCGCTGGGGGCGGCCGTGGGCAACGCGCTGGAAGTGAAAGAAGCCATCCGGGTGGTGCAGGGGGCCGAATTGAGCCCGACGGAGGCGCGGTTTAGAGATCTGCTGCTGGAGTTCGCGCGGGATAGCCTGGCCGTGGCGGGCATTGATGCCGATCCGGCAGCGGCCATAGCCAGTGGCCGCGCGGCCGAGGTGATGCGCCAGTGGTTTGCCGAGCAGGGCGGCGATGTCAGCGTTTTTGAGGGCGAAGACTGGGCCGTGGCCCCGGTGCAGCGCACCATGGTGGCGGAGCGAGCGGGCACGGTGGCGCAGGTTTCAGCGCACGGGGTCGGTCACGCCGTGCTCAATCTCGGCGCGGGCCGCCGCACCAAAGAGGATGTGATTGATCCCCGGGTGGGCGCCATCGTGCATGTGGCCGTCGGCACCCAGGTGCAAGCCGGGGAGCCCCTCGTCACCATCCACGCCGCAAGCGAAGCGGATGCCGATGCCGCCGAGGCGATGCTCCGCCAGGCCATTCAGGTGGGAGAAGGGGAAGTCGCGCCTCGCCCCTTGTTCCTTGATGAAAGCTAATCAGTCGTTCCGAATCCGGAAGCCAAAGGTGGGCGGCTCGACGGTGATCGTGCCGCTCATCTTCACGTCGTTGTTGCTGCTGTCCATCTTCACGGTCACGCCGTTGCGCTCCATGCGCTCCAAGCTGTCCGCAATGCGCTTGAGTTGCTGGTCGCTGGCCGAGCTTTGGGCCGCCGCGCCCCCGGCGCGCGCGAGGGTGCCCATGAGGCCGCCGCCGATGACAATGCCCAGGGCCAAAACGAAGAAAGTGCGGGATCGCTCCATTCCTAAACGTTACTTGCTGGGTGTGCCACCATGCTATGCATGAGCTTTCGGTTACGACCCAACGTGTTGCGCATGCGGCCCTACGTGCCGGGTCGCCCGATTGATGAGGTCAAGCGCGAACTCGGCCTGACCGATGTGGTGAAGCTGGCCAGCAACGAAAACCCGCTTGGCCCCTCGCCCTTGGCGCAACAAGCCGTGGCCGAAGCGGCCCGCCACATGCACCTCTACCCGGATGCCTCCGCGCACGACCTGCGCCACGGCCTCGCACGGCACTTGGGCGTGGAACCCAACATGCTCGCCTTCGGTAATGGCAGCGACGAGCTCATTCACTTGCTGGGTTTGGTGTTTTTGGGCCAGCCGCAAGACAACGTGGTGGTGGGTGACCCCTCCTTTGTGCGCTACGACGCCGCCGCCCAGCTTTCGGATGTACGGCTGACCAAGGTGGCGGTGGACGAGCATTGGCGCCTGAACCTGGACGCCATGGCTGAGGCCTGCGACGCCCACACCCGCCTCGTCTTTGTGGCCAACCCCAACAACCCCACCGGTACGCTGGTGGACCACGCTTCGGTCACGCGGTTGCTGGACCGCATGCCCCCCGGCGCGGCGCTGGTGCTAGACGAAGCCTATCGCGAATACGCCGCCGATGTGCCGGGCTACCCAGATGGCCTGAGCCTGATTGCCGAGGGCCGACCGGTGGTGGTGATGCGCACCTTTAGCAAGGCTTACGGGCTAGCGGGTCTGCGCTTGGGCTACCTGGTGGCGGCACCCGAACTGATTGACGCCCTGGAACGGGCACGTGAGCCGTTCAATGTGAACTCGCTCGCCCAAGTGGCGGCCCTGGCGGCCTTACAGGATCACGACCACCTGCAGCGCAGCAAGGATGTAAACAAGGAAGGCTTGGCGCGCATCAGCGCGGCGGCGGCCGGGCTGGGTCTGGAAGTGCTGCCCAGCTACGCCAACTTCGCCTGCGTCAAGGTGGGGGATGCCAAGGCGGTATACGAAGCCTTATTGCGCCAAGGCGTGATTGTGCGTCCGGGGACCGGCGTCGGGATGCCGGAGTTCATCCGCGTGAGCATCGGCACCCCCGCCGAGGTCAGTCGCTTCCTCGAAGCCCTGCCTATCGCCTTGGGTTCGGTCACTTCGTCCTCCTAAAGCAACCCGGGGCGGGGTGCGGCGTAAACTGAGGTTAGGTAGCCTTCGCCACGCCCATGGACGCTTTTCAAGAGATCGAGACCCTCATTCGCTCCAAGTACCCGATCGTTTGGGTCACGACCTGGGAAGAACGCCGCGTGGAGCGCGGCATGGCCGAACTGGCCACTAAGCTCAATCGCTCCTTGCACACCTGGAGCGTGACGCAGGGCCTGAAACCCGGCCTCAGCACGGGAAAGACCAGCAATCTGCCCGCCGAACTGGAGGTGCTGGCCCAGATGCACGAGGCCCCGGAATACACGGTGTTCTTGGTCAAGGACTTCCACCCCTACATGCGGGATAACCGCGTGGTGCGGTTATTGCGTGACCTCAGTGGCCGCTTGCGCACCCGCGCGCAAACGCTCATCCTCACCTCCCCGATGCTGACCCTGCCCCCGGAGCTGGAGAAGGACGTGACGGTGATCGAGTTCCCGATGCCCGATGCGACCGTGATCAACGCGCAGTTGGATTCGATCATTAGCAGCCTGGCCGGCAACGACAAGGTGGATTTGAACCTGGAGCCGGATGAGCGCGAGCTGATTGTAAACGCGGCCCAGGGGCTCACCGCCGACGAAATCGAGAGTGCGCTGGCCCGCAGTTTGGTCATTGAGAAGCGGCTATCGCCCTCGCTGATCGTGGAGGAGAAGAAGCAAATCGTCCGCAAGTCGGGAATTCTGGAGTTCTATCCGGTGCAGCAGGGCATGAAGGATGTCGGCGGCCTGGAATTGCTCAAGGAGTGGCTGGATAAACGCAAGGGAAGCCTGACTCAAGCTGCGCGCGACTTTGGCATCCCCTACCCCAAGGGGGTTTTGCTGATGGGGGTGCAAGGGTGCGGGAAATCCCTGGTTGCCAAGGCCATCGCCAACGCCTACCGCCTGCCCATTCTCAAGATGGACGTGGGCCGAATCTTTGGAGGTTTGGTTGGGCAAAGTGAGGAAAATATGCGCAAGGCGATCCGCATTGCGGAGAGCTTGGCCCCCTGCGTTTTGTGGATTGACGAGCTGGAAAAAGGCTTTGCGGGCACGGGCTCCAGCGGAGTGAGCGATAGCGGCACGACGGCGCGCGTTTTCTCCACATTTTTGACGTGGATGCAGGACAAAACGAAGCCTGTGTTCTTGGTGGCAACGGCCAACGACGTGACGGCACTGCCGCCTGAACTTCTCCGAAAGGGACGGTTTGATGAAGTCTTCTTTATCGACCTCCCTGCCGCCAAGGACCGCGCCCTCATTTTCAAGATTCACTTGGAGAAGCGAGGACGAAAAGGGAGTAAGTTTAAGCACAAAACTCTGGCCGAAGCTACGCGCGGATTCAGCGGGGCGGAAATCGAGCAAGTGGTCATCGGGGGCTTGCACCACGCCTTTGATGAGGGCCGGGAGCTCACCATGAAAGACTTGCTGGACGAAGCGGCGGCGCAAGTGCCGCTGAGCCGCATGATGGCCGAAGACATTGCCCTTCTGCGAAGTTGGGCGAAAATGCGCGCCCGGCCCAGCGCTTCGGAAACTGTGGAATCGGATTAATTGTTGAATTCGGACATGGCCAAGGCGCTTTTGCTGGTGGGGTTGGGGCTCGGTTGGGGATGTAGCCCCGCGCCGAGCGAGCTCACCCCCGTCCCGTCCACCACCACCTCCACGCGTTCAGCGAACCCCGACACGCGACGAGTGGTGGTGGTGATCAACACCAAGAGCCCGGATAGCCAGGCGGTGGGGGCGTACTACATGGATAAGCGCGGCATCCCCGCCGATGCAGCCATTCACATTGCGTGCCCGCCGGGGGAAGAGATTTCGAAAACCGACTTTGATGTTCTCATAGCGACTCCGGTCCGAGAGAGGATCAAGCAACTCGGGCGGCGCACCGACTTCGTCGTGCTCACCCAGGGCGTGCCCATCCGTATTGGCGATAAGTGGGGGCCCTCGGTGGACTCCATGCTGGCCGGGGTGCCCTCCCCGATCAAACCGATCACCACGATCAACGCAGAGAATGTGAACGGGGCCGTCCACCCCTACTTCCAGGCCGACGAACCGTTCAATAGCGAGAAGTACTCGATGTGGCTGGTCACCCGCCTCACCGGACCGACGGTCGCCGACGCTAAAGCTCTAGTGGATCGCTCTCTCAAGGCCGAAGCGGGCAAGGGACCGTTCCTCTTCGATCAGGCTGCCAATCGCAACACCGAAGATTACGCCCGCCTGCAAACCCGGATGTCAGAGGCCGTGGCCAACCTCAACCGGCGGGGTTTCCAGGCCGAACTGGATGAAAAGCCCGCCTTCGCGGCCCCCGGCCAGCCCCTGATGGGCTACGTGAGTTGGGGGAGCAACGATGGCGCCTTTCGCGCCGATGTATACCGGCAAATCAAGTTCAAACCGGGTGCCATTGCGGAAACCTTTGTCAGTACCAGCGCCCGCACTTTCGGCCCCGCCCAAGGGGGGCAGTCATTGATTGCCGACCTCATCCGGGGCGGGGTCACGGGCGTGAAGGGGTACGTCAGCGAGCCCTACACCTTTGCCATGGCCGACCCGCAAGTGCTCTTTGACCGCTACACCCGGGGCTACACGCTGGCGGAATCGTTCTACGCGGCCAGCCCGATTCTGAAGTGGAAGGACCTCGTGATCGGCGATCCGATCTGCCGGCCTTACCCGCAGAAGCCTAGCGAAACAGGTTCTTAAGGTCTTGCTTCAGGCGCTCGGTGGGGAGGCCGATGACGGTGTTGATGTCGCCTTCTAGTCTCTCGATGAACGCCTTGGCCCCGCCCTGGTAGCCGTAGGCACCGGCCTTGTCCATCGGTTCGCCACCGGCCACGTAGGCTTGGATTTCAGATTCGGAGAGAGTCCGGAAGGTCACACGGGCCGTTTCGGTGAAGGCGGCCATGCCCCCGGGCCAGCGCATCGCCACGCCCGTCACCACCACGTGTGTCTTGCCGCTCAGCGTCCCCAAAATGCGGCAAGCGTCGGCTTCGTCCACGGGCTTGGCGTATTGGACCCATCCGTCGGCACCCTCAAGCGCCACCACAGTGTCCGCCCCAATCACCAGTGAATCAGGATGCACCGCAAACACAGCGGAAGCCTTCTCCCGGGCCAGGCGCTGCGCTGTCACCCAGGGGTCGGGGTCGCCAAGGGCCTCTTCGTCCAGGTCGGCGGGATGCACAGAAAACTCGCCCACAATCGGCCCCAGGAGATCCTGGCGGCGCGGAGAGGCACTCGCCAGGACGACCGGGTAGGGGAGCTTCATTTAGGCCGTAACGCTTTGGCGGGCCAGGAGCCGTTGGATCACGTAATCCGCTTGCTCATCCGAAAGGTGATGCCCCACCGGCAGGCTAAAGCACTGCTTGCTCACGCGCTCCGTCACCGGCAGGCTGCCCGCCCCGCCGCCGAAGTGGGCGTAGGGTTCGTGCAGGTGCAGCGGCACCGGATAGTAAATGGCAGAGTCAATCCCGTCTTCCTTCAGCCCGGCCATGATCGCCTCGCGGTCATCGTGACGCACCGTGTATTGGTGCCAAGTGCACTCGTTGTTCGGGCGGATGTAGGGGATGCCGTAGCTGCTATCGGCCAGGGCGGCTTGGTAGCGCTCGGCAATCTCGGCCCGGCGTTCATTCCAGGCGTCCAGGCGGGTCAGCTTGGCGCACAGCACGGCGGCTTGCAGCTCGGCCATGCGGCTGGTGTAGCCAATCTCGTCGTAGTAATAGCGCTCGCGGCCCATGCCGTGCACGCGTAGGCTCTTGCTGCGGCGCGCCACTTCGTCGTCGTTGGTTAGCAACAGGCCGCCGTCGCCGGCCGCCCCCAGGTTCTTGGTGACGTAGAAGCTCACGCCCGCGCAGATGCCAAATCCTCCGGCCATCACGCCGTCTTGGCTGGTGACGATGGCCTGGGCGGCATCCTCCAGCACCATCAGGTTGTGGCGCCGGGCAATGTCCATAATGGCCGGCATATCGCAGAGCTGGCCGAAGAGGTGGATGGGAAGAATCGCCTTGGTGCGAGGTGTAATGGCCGCTTCAATCAGGTCCGGATCGATGTCAAACGTGTTTTCGATCACGTCCACAAACACCGGCACCGCGCCGACCTGCACGATCGTCTCGACGGTGGCCACAAAGGTGAACGCGGTGGTGATGACCTCATCGCCCGGGCCGATACCCGCCGCCTGCATGCCGATGCGCAGGGCATCGGTGCCGCTATTGAGGGCAATGCCGTGCTTCACGCCGTGGCGTTGGGCCAGTTCGGTTTCCAGTTGCGTGTTCCATTTGCCCAGAACATAGGCCCCCGTTTCCATGATTTCGGCAATGGCGGGGTCAATCAGGTGGCGTACTTCTTTGTACTGGCCAGGAATGTCCAAGAACGGGACACGCATGGTTGCAGTTTAGCGACTTTCGGAGTACGCCGCGCGGGCGGGGTGACTATCGGGACCGGGTCAGGAGACCGCCGCCGTCCTTCTTCCAGGTGTCGCCTTCTTTGAACTCCAGGATGAACTCCATCTTGTCGCCCTCGGCCTTCGCCAGCGTGCTGCGGCTCACCATGGTCATCCCCATCACTTCCCAGGGGTCGCTCACGGTCACGAGACGGCCGTCCTTGTAGTCACCGGCCTCGGTGCGGGCGGGGCCGCCCCAGCTGGCAAACGCCCAGATGCGGAACTTGCTCATCTTGGGGTCATAGGTGAGATAGACCACTTCGTCCATGGTCATGTCGCCCAGGGTGTTCTTGGAATTGAACTGATAGTAGTGGCCACCCATCGCCGGTTGAATGTCCATCACGGTTTTGATGTCGCCCATGGTGGAGCTCATCGTGCCGCTCCATTGGCCCACCATCCACTTGATTTGGTCGAGTTCCTTGGGCGGGGCGGCCAGGGGGGATTCCTGGGCGTTAAGGGCAGGGAGGAGCCCCGCAACAAGCATTAAACCGGCAACGAGGCGACGGGTCATGATGCGCGAGAGTACCCAAAGAGGGGGCGGGTGCGAGGCAAGATTGTTGCGTGGCAAGCGGCAGAATCTGGATAGCCCGGCACGGGGAAACGGACTGGAACCGCGAGGGCCGCGCCCAGGGCCAATCCGATATTGCCCTCAACGCCCGGGGCCGCGCGCAGGCGGAGGGTTTGGCCCGCTTGCTGGCCGATGCCCCCATCGCCCAAATTTGGAGCAGCGACCTGAGCCGCGCCCGCGAAACCGCCGCCGCCGTGGCCGCCGCCCGGGATTTGCCCATCCAAGAAGACCCGCGCCTGCGGGAGCGGGGCTTTGGCGACTGGGAAGGGCTGCACTTCGATCTCCTGCGCCAGCAACTTCACGATCTCACCCACCCGGATGACCCCTACGCGCTACACGCCACGCCGCCTAATGGCGAGTCAGCGCTGATGGTGCGGGCACGAGCGGAGGCATTCCTCAAAGACTTGCCCCACCACCAAGATGTCCTCATCGTTACGCATGGCATGACCGGCGCGATGCTGGTCTCGGCTCTGCTGCAGGCCCCCGCCCACCTGGGGCTCTCCTTCCGGTTTGGCAATGCCGCGTTCTCCGAATTCGAGCGGAACGCGCGCACCCCGTGGCGGCTGGTCCGCTACAATCAAGAACCCCATGTCGAAGCCGCCGCGCCCGTTCTCCC
>CAZDWU010000013.1:14168-16937 GCA_964509165.1 uncultured Chthonomonas sp.
CTGGTGCCGTGGGTGGTCACGGTGCCGATTGCCATGGGCTACTTTTGGCTGCAGGCCAGCTGGATGGGCGCGGCCGAACGCCAGGGCCGCGCGTGGGCCATCCCCTTGCTGTGGGTGGCCATGGAGTTCATTCGCAGCTACATCCCCGGCCTCGCCTTCCCGTGGGGGCACATGGCCACTCCGCTCTGGCCCTTCCCGGCGGTGTTGCAGTCGGCGGCGCTGGGCGGCATCTTCTTGGTGAGTGCCTGGGTGGTGCTGGTCAATCAGTGGCTGGCCGAGTGGCGTTGGCCTCGGGCCGATGGCGCGATGAACCGGTGGCGCACCGGGGCGGCGGTGGTTATCGTCGCTTTGTTTGGCTATTCCTGGTGGCGGGCCAGCACCCCGCCCGATGGCAACTGGCACCTGGTGGCCGCGGCTCAGCCGGGGGTGGACCAAGCCTTCACTCCGGTGGACGAGGAGCGCATCCGGCTGGATGGCGCCGGGCCGGAACTAATGGCCGATGCCGAACGAGCCGGGGCCGAACTGGTGGTGTTCCCCGAAGGTTTCGCCTCCCCCAGTGAGTCGGTGGTGCCCACGGCGGTGCTGGGCTACCCCCCGGCGCTGCCCGTTATCCTGGGCGGCAACCTGGTGCAGGGGGGCAAGCGCTACCAAACCGCGTACTCCTGGGACGGAATGCAGTGGAAGCACGCCAACAAAACCCGCTTGGTGGTGTTCGGCGAATACGTGCCTGGGCGCGACGTGCTCCCGTTCCTCAAGAACTTCAACCTGCCGGCGGGGGACCTGACCCCCGGCGACCGTGTGCAAAGCCTGCCGGTGGGGCCGTTCCAGGCGGGGCCGTTGCTGTGCTTCGAGGGGCTCTTCCCCGATCTCGCGCTGGCCCAGCAACAGGCCGGGGCGCAGCTGCTGACGGTGCAGGCGATTGACGACTGGTACGCCGCCACCCCCGCGTGGGAGCAGCTGTATCCGGGGGCGGTGTTCCGGAGCATCGAGGCGGGCCTGCCGGTGGTGCGCGCCGGGAGCAAGGGACGGAGCTACATCACCGATGCGCGCGGGAACATCGTGGCGTGGCTGCCTCACCGCGACCAGAGCCTGCTGACGGCGCGGGTGCGCGTGCCCGCCGGGGGCGATGGCTGGACGGGGCGGATGATGTTCCCGTGGCTGTGCCTGGCGGTGGCGCTGGCGGTGATGGTCGCGAACTTGGTTTCGCTCCGCTCTAAGAAAGAAGCCTGAATCCAGCGCGATGGCGGAGGAGGTGGGATTCGAACCCACGGTCCCTTGCGAGACGACGGTTTTCAAGACCGTTGCAATCGACCACTCTGCCACCCCTCCGCAGGGCCGACCCGCATTCTACCGACCCGGTAGCATGAACCCATGGACTTGGGAATTGCGGGCCGCGTGGCCCTGGTGGCGGCGGGCACGAAGGGGATCGGTCGCGCCCTGGCTGAGGGCTTGCAGGCCGAAGGCTGCCGCGTCGCCGTCGGCGCTCGCACGCCCGTGGACCTGCCGGAAGGCATGCGGTTTGACCCCGTCGACGTGAGCCAGCCCGCCGACCTGGAGCGCTGGGTGGCGGACGTGACCGCGCACCTCGGCCCCCCGGATATCCTCATCACCAACACCGGCGGGCCGCCCGCCGGACCGTGGACGGAGATGACCGACGCGCAGTGGCAAAGCGGGGTGGACAGCACCCTGATGAACGTGGTGCGCCTGGTGCGGCTGGTGGCCCCGGGGATGCAGGAGCGCGGCTGGGGCCGCATTGTCCACGTCACCAGCCTGGTGGCCAAACAGCCGGAGCCGCTCTTGCCCATCAGCAGCACCCTGCGGGCCGGATTGCGGGCGCTGGTGCGCCTGCAGGCGCGAGAACTGGCCCCCCACGGGGTAACGGTGAACGGCTTGCTGCCCGGCCATACCCTCACCGACCGTCAGCGGCACCTGGCGCAGGTGCGGGCCGAGCGGGCCGGCACGGATGAAGAGCAAGAACTGGTGAAAGCCGGGCTGAGCATCCCCATTGGCCGCCTGGCCACTCCCGAAGAAGTGGCGGCGGCGGGCCTCTTCTTGTGCAGCCAGCCGGCTTCTTACATCACCGGGATCAACCTGACGGTGGATGGCGGGGCACTCCTCAGCATCGACTGAGGCCTTGAATGGCCGGGCTTACATCTGGGCGCGGTAGAGATTCATGCGCTGCTGAATCTCGTAGGCCGTGTCTTGGTTACCGTTGACGAACCCCTCGGCCTGATAAAGCGCTTCAATGGCGCGGTCAAATCGTTCGGCTTGGGCGCCCATTTCCGCCGCCCCGATGTAGACGCTGGCGGCCTGCGCGAACACGATGTCCATGCCCTCCGGGTTGCTCATGCCGACAGCCACAAAGGCCTGGCTGCTCTGGCTCCACAGCTGGGCGCGCCGGGCGGGGTTCGGCTCATCCATCGCCGCCGCGACCAGCCCCACGGCATCTTGTAGCGTGGGACCGCTTAGCTCCTGTTCGCGTCCGGCGGGAGGCGGGGTGATGATCCGCTCGGCACGCTCGCGGGCGGCATCCAAGCTGGGCTCCAGCCGGGCCTGCGCTTGCTGGGGCGTGGTGGGGATCGATTGCGCCGCGCCGGGGTTGCGGTCCATCGTCTCCGTCAGCGCGCCAATGCCGTAAATGACAATGGCAAACAGCAGCCCGATGATGGCCACCGCCCACATAAAGCGGCCCATGCAGGACTTGGTCTCCGGTGAAAGGCTGATGTTGCGCGGCGGCGGCGGATAGTAGATCGGCACCGGCACGTAGGT
>CAZDWU010000013.1:17037-28070 GCA_964509165.1 uncultured Chthonomonas sp.
GCGGGCGTGAGACCAGCGGTGGAGATCGGCGGCGGCACCAAATGGGCAGTGGCGGGGTTCTGGTGCGGCCCGGCGAGTATGTGGCTGGACGCCGACACCGGCGGCGGCACCACGGGCTGGTTGAGGGAGCCCTCGGCGGCCTTGAGATCGCGGAGCATCTCCTCCGCCCCTCGGTAGCGCAGTGCGCTGGTCTTTTGCAGCGCCTTCTCGATCACGCGCCACAGCGCGGGCGGGCAATCGGCGGGCATGGGCGGGTTCGCGTTGGCAATCGCATAGGCAATGGCCACCACGTTGTCGCCGGCGAAGGGCTTGCGCCCGCTGACCATCTCGTAGAGGATGATGGCGAGGCTAAAGAGGTCGCTGGAGACGTCCAAGTCGCCGCCGTGGATCTGCTCCGGCGACATGTAGCTGGGCGTGCCGAACACCTGCCCGTCCATGGTGATATTGGGCTCGAAGGTCAGGCGCGCAATCCCGAAGTCGGTGATGACCACCCGGTTGCCCGGCAGGATCTGGATGTTATCGGGCTTGATATCGCGGTGGATGACCCCGCGCCCGTGGGCGAAGGCGAGGCCTTCCAGCACTTGCTCCGCCAGGTGCACCGCGTCCTTCGGCTTCATTGCCCCGCTGGAATCAATCAGGTTCCGGAGGGTTTGCCCCTCCAGGTACTCCATCGCGATGAAGTGGCGGCCGCTGGCATCTTGCCCAACCTCGTAAACCGTGACGATGTGCGGGTGCTGCAACGAACCCGCCGCGCGGGCCTCGCGCAAAAACCGTTGGAGCCGCTCTTGCCGCTGGGTATCGGTGGCGCCGGGCACCATCGCCAGTTCCTTGACGGCCACACGACGATTCATGGCGGGGTCGTACGCTTCGTAAACGATATCGTTCGAGCGCGCGATTTCCCGGATGATTTGGTACTTACCAATCGTCGTGGGAGGGCTTTGGCTCACTGGGGCTTATATTCCAAACGAATCGTCGGTACGTTTCGTGGCAGGAATTACCATCCGGTGCCGGTTGCGCCTTCAAACATCGGGAAAGGGGCGGGCATGTCGCCGCGTGCGCGCTGGGCTTCCCGCGCCTGACGTAGTTGCCGCAGCAGGTCGGGCCGGGTGTGGGGCGCGGTGGCGGGATGTCGGAATCCTTGCTCGAAGTACGGCCAGAACTTATCAATGTTGTGGCTAAGATCGAAGATCATGATGCCCTGGGAAGTGGCGGCGGCGGCTTGCAACGCGGCGGGGAGATCCTGCGGCCGGGCATCGAAGTTGCTGAGCATGATGCCCGCGTACGTCCAGGTGTCGCCATCGGCCAGCCGGTTGCTCATCAGCGAGGCGGCCTCGACAGTGTGCCCGGTGGGGCGGCCGCGCATCATGGCCTCATAAATCGTGCCGACGCGGTAGTAGCAACCCGTAATCAGAAAGTCGAGGTGCCGAGCGAAGCCGGTGGCCTGGTAATCGCGGGTGAGGAACGGGAAGCCGGCCTGGAGCTTGTCGCTGCCGTAATTCACGCCGACCTTCGGGTAATCCCCGTACCAGCTGCCAACGTAGGTGGCGAACTGAATGCCACTGGCGGGGGTGGCGACTTCGTTCCGCACCCGTAACACGAATTTGGTCATCTCCTCGGCGCGCCAGGCCAGCCAAGCGTCGTAAAAGCGGCCCGGCTGAACTCCACGCGTGAGATCGGCATTGAAGGTGACAGTGTAGATGTCTTGCGGCCACCGCACGGGTTGCCCGATGCGCGCTTCGAACTGGGCTTTGGCTTCGTCGCTGAAGTCGCCCTCAATTCCATTGAACCGCAGGCGATCGTCGTAGATCAGGCCATCAATATCGTACTTATCCGCGAGTTCTTTGAGGAAGGAGATGGCGCGGTCCTGGTTGGCCTTCAGGTGCGGATTCATCATCAACGGCACCTGGTTATCGGCTTCACCGGTACGCATCCAGGCGGCTTCGCTCCCCAAGCTGAGGGTAGCTCCGGACGCAAGGGACGCGATGAAGCCATGCCCGGCGGCCCGCCCCACCAAGAGGCGCTGGCCCGCGGCGAGAGTGGCCGGGAGACCCTCTTGGGTGGCAATCACCTTCAGGTTGGCGTCTACGGTAGCCGTAGGACCCGTGATGGTTTGGGTCGGAATCTTGGCAAAAAGCGCGAGCGGGGTCTCCCACGTGGCAGGGTCCACTGAGGGGTGAAGCCGCAGCCCGCCCAGGGTGGGGTAGGCCACATAGATGACGCTCTGGAGTTCGGGGTGGCGGTACCCCCATCCCGGGTCGCCAAAGGGCGAGTTCGGCCCCGCTTGCTGCTTGGCAAACAGGTGACCCTCTGAAAACGCATTCAGGGCCACATAGAGCCCAAGGCCACGCTCCCGTGCTGTCTTCACAAACTCCGGCATGGGGTCAAAGTTGGGGTCCATGCGGGCCTCGCGCCAGGCGGTCAGTCGGTCGGCCAGGGCGCTGGGATATGTGGTCCGCCCAACAATCGGCTTCACATCGTAGACCACGGTGTTGAACCCGGCATCCGCGATCTTGTTGACCAAGGTGTCGATCTTCTCGGCCGAATTCACGCGGTCCAGGTTGGCGGTGGCGTCAATCCACAGCATCCGGGCCTGCAGGTTCTGCTGCGCCGCCATCTCTTGCGCCACGCCGTATTTGGCCATGCGCGTATCCACCCGCACGGGCGGTAGCGCCAGCGGGGCCACGAGTTGAAAGCGGGAGGGCAGAGCAGCCGTCGCAAGCAGCGCGGAGATCATAGGCTTAGATTAGCCTATACGTTTGCGGCGGCTTCCGCGTGTCGGACTTGAGTTTGGATGAGGCGGAGGGAGTTCATCAAACCCATGGTTTTGCCCATGCTGAGGCTGGCCCCGAAGAGGTCGTTGATCAGCGTCTCCGGCACCGCGAGGATGGCCTCGGCCTTCTCTCCGTCCAAGCCAGTTTTGAGAGCGTAGCCCAGTGCCATGGCCGAGAGCCCCTGGCGGCTGAGCACATCAAACTCCAACTGGTAGGTTCCATCGGGCTGCCGGAACGCCCACGCAAACGCTTCACTTTCGCACCCCGGCACGCGCTTGGCTTCGTCGTAGGGCCGCTCCGCCAGTTCCGGCGGAATGGGCCGGAACTGTTCACTCAGCGAGATCAGGGCCTCGATGCGGTCACTGCGGTCGGTAAAGAACGCGAGGTCGTCCAGGATCTCTTGCAGGCGCGGCGGCAACATGATTACGGGCGTTCGATGGGCAAGCCCACGGCGTTGCCCCACTCGGTCCAGCTGCCGTCGTAATTGCGCACTTGCGGGTGCCCCAGCAGGTACTTGAGCACGAACCAGGTGTGGCTGCTTCGTTCGCCGATGCGGCAATAGGCGATGGTCGGTTCTTGCGGCTTCAGGCCGATTTCCCCTTCGTAAAGCGCCTTGAGTTCGTCGGCATTCAGGAATGTGCCGTCATCCGGGCGGATGGCCCGCGCCCAGGGCACGTTTTTGGCCCCGGTGATGTGGCCGCCTCGCAGGGCCCCCTCATTCGGGTAGTCCGGCATGTGCAGGCGCTCGCCGGTGAATTCTTGCGGGCTGCGCACGTCCACCAGTTGGCCGCCAGCGCGGACGTGGGCCAGGACGTCATCTCGGAAAGCGCGCTCCTGGTCGTCGTTGCGCGGCTGCGCCACATAGTCGCTCGGGGTGGTGGTGGGGACCTCTTTGGTGAGGGGTCGATCTTCGTTCACCCACTTGATGCGTCCGCCGTCCATCACCGAGCACTTGGTGTGACCGAACAGGGTGAAAATCCAGAAGGCGTAGCACGCCCACCAATTGTTGCGGTCGCCATAGAAAACGATGTGGCTATCCGCCGTGGCCCCAAGGCGGCGCATGAGCGCCTGGAAACCGTCTTGGTCCAGGTAGTCGCGGATGATGGGGTCGTTCAGGTCGCGGGTCCAGTCCACCTCGTGCGCCCCCGGGATGTGGCCGGAAGGGTAGAGCAGCGGATCTTCATTGCTCTCCACCAAAATCACGCCCGGTTGCGAGCCGTTTTCCGCCACCCAGTCGGTACTCACCAGCACGTGCGGGTGGGAGTAGCCGCGAGAAATGAACTCACTCATCATCAACCTCTTCTATCTTGAACTATATGTCAAGATTCAGCCGAGCATTGGGATGGTGGGGACGAAAGGGCCCTTGCTAAGGGGCCACGATTAGTCGTCCATGCGGCCGACCATGATGTGCGCATTCATGGCGCGCAGGCGCCCGGCCAGGATACGGGCCAGGTTCTCCATCAGTTGCGCCTTCATCTTGGGGTCGCCATCCAGCAGGGCGTGGAGCGTCTTGCGGTGAATCACGTTCAGGCGCGTCATGCCTTGACTGAGCACGGTGGCGCTGGCCGGCATTTCGTCCACGATCGAGACTTCGCCGAACACGCTGCCCTGGCCCATGGTGGCCAGCACATCGCCAGTAGCGGTGCGGACTTCGACGCCGCCTTCGGCCACGATGAAGAGGTCCGGGTTGGTCTCGGTAATGCGGATGACTGGGTCGCGGTCGCGGTAGATCCGCTCATCGCTCAGGTCCAGCAGGATGCCCACCTGTTCGGCCGTCATATCCCGGAAGATGGGTTGTCGGAGTAGGTCTGCAGTCACGCGCATGTCTACAGTGTAGCGACCGAAAGCCCCTGGTGTCCAGATGTTCGGCAGAATCTCACGCTAGGCTAATGGGCAATGACCTGGGCCAAGATTAGCGGCACTGCCGAAGACTTGGGCAACTTTCAGCAGACGCTGGTGCTCATGTCTATTGGGGGCACCATCGTTCTCATTGCCCTGTTGGTGATTTGGAACGTGGTTACGAATCGCGCCGGAGCCACAGGTGATGGGCGCGTGGACGCGAGTGCCCATCTGCCCGCGGAGGACAACCCTTCCGTGACTCCCACAACGGAGAGCGGGGAAGGGTCATCCGCCGATTCCGGATCACATGCCTGAGAACGTGATGGTGTAGAAGACCGCGCCTTCGGCGTCCTTCTGTACGCAGATGCGGCCCACGGTGGGCACATCAAACGGCTCCATGATGGCGTCGCCGCCGGCGGCCTTCACCTTGGCCAGTGTTTCGTCCACGTTGGGCGAACTGAAGTAGACGCCCCAGTGCGGCGGCACTTCCGGCATGGCCATCACGCCCGCGAAGTTGCGGCCGTCCACGCTGAGCATGGTGTAGTCCATCTCCGTGCTGTGCTCGGTGCCCCAGCCCATCACTTGGGTGTAGAAGTCGATCGCACCCTGCTTATCGCCCGCGTAGAGTTCCATCCAGGCCACCGGATCTTCCGGCGACTCTTCCGGTTTCGGATTGACGCTCTTGAAGAGGTAGCAGACCGCTCCGTAGGGGTCTTGGATCAGCGCGGTGCGTCCCACGCCTTCGATATCAAAGGCCGGGGCCAGAATCTGCCCGCCCAGGCTGGCGGCCTTGGCGGCGGCGGCATCTACATCGTCCACGTTGAAGTAGATGGCCCAGTGCGGGGGAACCCCCTCGGCGTGCGGTCCTTCGAGCGGCATCACCCCCGCCCATGCATGGTTGTTGTGGCTGAGCATGGTGTAGTTGCCCATCTCTGGCCCCATGTCCATCACTTCCGTACCCCAGCCAAAGAGGTCGGTGTAGAACTTGGCCGCGGCATCAGGCGTGCGGGTTGCGATTTCGAGCCACGCGTGAGCGCGGCCCGGGATTTGGTCACTCATTTCAATCTCTCCATCCAGCCCCTCAGGGCTTGATGTAACGGATGCTACCACCGGAAATAGACGCATGTCTACATATCCATT
The DNA here is from genome assembly GCA_964509165.1 of uncultured Chthonomonas sp. Classification (GTDB taxonomy): domain Bacteria; phylum Armatimonadota; class Fimbriimonadia; order Fimbriimonadales; family Fimbriimonadaceae; genus JAHBTC01. The sequence continues at coordinate 22,788 of CAZDWU010000013.1, forward strand.
GTCAAAATGGGGTTAAAATGAGGACGTGGATTTGATCTCGGCGATTGTGGGGGCACTGATTGGGGTGTTGTTGGGTGCGGGCGCGATTCTCCTGACCTTGCGCCCGAAGCTAACCAAGCTGGAAACCGAGACGGGGCTGGCCAACCAAGCGGCCGAGACGGCCCGCACGGACCTGGCCAGGCGCACTGAAGAATTGCAGGCGGTCCAGATCCAGGGCGCGGCGCTGGAAGAGCGCGTGCGGCAGGCGGACGCGATGATGGCGAAGCTGGCGCAGCTGGAAGCGGACCTGCGGGCCGAGGCCGACATGCGATTGCAGCGGGAGACTGAGATTGCCCGCCTGACCAGCACCCAAGAGGAGCGCGAACGCAGTTTTGAGGAGCAGAAGCAAGGGCTGCTGGAGGCCAAGCAGGCCCTGGAGGATCGGTTCAAGGCTCTCAGCGAGGAGATCCTCAAGCAGAACACCACCGAAATGGTGCGCCAAGCCGAGGAACTGCTAAAGCGATTCAAGGACAACGCCGACGGCGACCTGAAGGTGCGGCAAGAGGCCATCAAGGAAACGCTAGAGCCCTTCCAACTTCGCTTGAAGCAATTAGAAGAGCTCAATCGCTCATTGGACGAGAACCGGACGAAAGACAAGACGGAAATCACCGAGCAGATTCGTCAGATGAACGATCTATATGGTGACCTAAACAAAAACACGACGCGCCTGGTGACCGCGCTACGCGACCCCGGCACGGCGGGGAACTGGGGTGAATTGGCTCTGCAACGAGTACTGGAAATCGCGGGGCTGGCGGAGCACGTGGATTACGAAACTCAGGTGCACATTCCGGGCGAGGACAAGAGTAGTCGTCCCGATGTCATTGTCACCTTGCCTGGGGAACGCCGCATTGTCATCGACGCGAAAACCCCGCTGGACGCCTACCTGCAGGCCATGGAAGTCAACGACGAACAGCAGCGCCGCGCTTTGCTCGTCACCTTCGCGGAGAAGGTGATGGGACACGGCAAGGCCCTGGCCAAGCGAGACTACGGCAAGTCCGTGGAAGGGTTAGAGCTAGTCGGGCTGTTCTTGCCGAGCGAAAGCGCCTACCGGGCGGCCCTGGATGTGCGGCCGAACCTCGTCGAGGACATGCTGGCTCTCAATATCATGCTCATCTCACCGCAAAACTCGTTAGGTTTCCTAAGGGCCGTGGCATTTGGCTGGAAGCAAGATCGCCTTGCCAAAGAAGCGAAGGAAGTGCACAACGCCGCCAGCCAGCTTTACGATTCGATCCAGGTTCTCATTGGCCACTACCTGGACATGGGCAAGGGTCTTAACACCGCCGTCAAGGCCTACAACAACATGGAGGGCAACCTGCGCACTCGCCTGATTCCGCGGGTGCGGAAGATGGCGGAGTTGGGTGCCGAGCACGCCAAAGAGATTGCCGAGCCGACCCTCGTGCAAGACCCGGTGGAGGCATCATTCCAACTCCCCGAGGTCCTCACCAAGTCGCTCCCCGCCCCCACGTCGGAGGGCGAGGGCCTCTTTGCCGTGGTAAGCGAAGAAACGAGAGAACCCGAAGCCTAAGCGAAGCTCGCCAGTAGTTCGGCCTCGCGTTCGGGGGTTAAACCGTTCTTCGGCTTGGCCTCGCCACGCGTCTCGTTCCACCAAGTGAGCGTATCGTGGATGCTCTCGGCCACAGGGCGATAGCGAAGCCCGTGTGCCTGGGCGCGGTCGCTGTTCACCTGCATGATGCCCGCCCGGCCTGCGCCGGCAAACCAGAACGGCAGGTCCGCCCCGCCCAGTTCCGCCGCGATCAGGTCCGCTTCGGGCACCATGACCAAGTTCGCCGAGGGATTCACCACGTCGCGGGTGGCCTTCACGAGGTCCGGGAGGGTCGTAAAGTCGTACGGCCCCACGGCATTGAACGGCCCGGTGGCATCCGTGCTCAGCAGGTCCAGCATCCAGCCGGTCAGGTCGCGCACGTCCACCCACTGGATGGGCTGGCGGGTTTCCGGCACCAGCACGTCTCCACCGCGCTGCATGCGCCACGGCCAATAGGGGTAGCGCTCCGTGGCGTCGTGGCTCCCAATGATCAATCCCGGGCGGATGATTTGCACTGGTCCGCCCCAAGCGTCCAGCGCGTCCTCGCAGGCCGTCTTGAGAGCGCCGTAAGTCACGGGCGTGATCTCCTCGGTGGGCGGCTCGGGGGCCGGCACGCGGGGTGCGCTCTCGTCCATTAGGCCGGTGAACTCGGGCTCATAAACACTGATCGTGCTGACAAATTGGTAGGTGCCCGCTCGCCCGGCCAGCTGGCTCATCATCATGTCCACCGCGCGGGGCACATAGGCGCTCACGTCCACCACCGCGTCCCAGGTGCCGGTGAGGGCGCTCACATCTTCCAGGCGGTCGCCCAAGATGTGCTCGGCTTCGGGGAACAGGTCCGCATTGGTGCGGCCCCGGTGGAAGAGTGAGACCTCATGGCCGCGCCGAAGCGCCTCGGCCACCAAGTGTCGCCCCACAAACTGGGTGCCGCCGAGAACGAGGAGTCGCATGCGCTCCATCTTACGCCGAATGCGTCCGTGATTAGCGCGACCGACGGTCGCGGCCGGGCAGCTTGCGCTTCTCTTGACCGATGCGTCCATCGCTCAGGCCCATGAGCTTGCGTAGCTCAGAGATCTCATCGCGCACCGCGGCCGCTTTCTCAAACTCCATCGCCCGGGCCAGATCCTTCATATCCTTTTCCAGCCGGTCAATGAGGATCGGAATGTCCTCTATGCGCAGGGACTGCCCCTCGCCCAGGGCGTCGCGGGTGTCGGTGCTGTATTGCGCCGAGAGTTCCTTCACGGTGTCATAAACGCGCACCGTCTCGCGCACTTCCTTCACCACCGTCATGGGCTGCACGTTGTTGCGCACGTTGTATTCGTGCTGAATCTCGCGCCGTCGGTTGGTCTCGTCAATGGCGTATTGCATCGAGTCGGTGACTCGGTCGGCGTAGAGGATCACGCGGCCGCCGGCGTTTCGCGCGGCGCGGCCGATGGTCTGGATGAGCGAGGTGCCGGAGCGGAGGAAGCCTTCCTTGTCGGCATCCAAAATGGCCACCAGCGTGACTTCGGGAAGGTCGAGGCCCTCGCGGAGGAGGTTCACCCCCACAATCACGTCGTAGACCCCCAGCCGCAGGTCGCGCAGAATCTCGGGCCGCTCCAGCGAGTGCACGTTGCTGTGCACGTAGTTCACCTTCACCCCCGCGTCTTGCAGGTAGTTGGTCAGGTCCTCGGCCATCTTCTTGGTGAGGGTGGTCACCAAGGCACGCTCACTCCGCTTCACCCTTTCCTGAATCTCGTAGATCAGGTCGTCAATTTGGTTCTGCGTGGGGCGGATATCTACTTCGGGGTCAATAACGTAAGTAGGCCGAATAATCTGCTCCGCCCGCTGGCTCTCGTTCTCAATCTCAAACGGACCGGGTGTCGCGCTAACAAACACCACCTGCGGCGTGCGTTCCAGGAACTCCTCGAACTTCAATGGGCGGTTGTCCAGGGCGCTGGGCAGGCGGAATCCGTAATCCACCAGCACGCTCTTGCGCTGCCGGTCGCCGTTGTACATCGCCCGGATCTGCGGCAGGGTTTGGTGGCTTTCGTCAATGAACACCACCGCATCCTTCGGCAAGAAGTCAATGAGCGTAAAGGGCGGGTCGCCCGGCTGGCGGCCATCAAAGTAGCGGCTGTAGTTCTCAATCCCGTTGCAATAGCCGACTTCGCGGATCATTTCGATGTCGAATTCGGTGCGCTGCTTCAGGCGTTGGGCTTCCAGCAACTTGCCCTGCGCCTCAAACCACGCCACCTGCCGGTCGCGCTCCTCGATGATCTGGTCCAGCACCTGGTCGATCTTCTCGAACGGGGTGACGTAGTGAGTGGCGGGGAAGATGGAGCACTTGCTGGGTTCATCCAGCGTCTGCTGGGTGAGCGGGTCCACCAGCCGGATGCGCTCCACGGTGTCGCCAAAGAACTCCACCCGCGTCACGATCTCTTCGTCTTTGGGTTGGATTTCCAGCGTGTCCCCCCGCACCCGGAACGTACCGCGCTCCAACACCATGTCGTTTCGCGTGAACTGCATCTGGATCATGCGCTTGATGGCCTGGTCCATCGGGAAGTCCACGTCCTTCTCGAAAGTGATGACGCTCTCGGCATAGAGGTCCGGCGAACCCAGGCCGTAGATGCACGAGACCGACGCCACCACAATCACGTCGCGCCGCTCCAGCAGGCTCTGGGTGGCCGCGTGGCGCAGGCGCTCAATCTCTTCGTTGACCGAACTATCTTTCTCGATGTACAGGTCGCTTTGGGGGACGTAGGCTTCCGGCTGGTAGTAGTCGTAGTAGCTGATGAAGTACTCGACGGCGTTGTCGGGGAAAAACGCCCGGAATTCCTGGCACAGCTGCGCGGCCAGCGTCTTGTTGTGGGCAATGATCAGCGCGGGGCGCTGCATCTGCGCAATCACGCTGGCCATGGTGTAGGTTTTCCCCGTACCGGTGGCCCCCAGCAGGGTTTGGTAGCGGTAGCCGCTGTCCAGTCCATCGCACAGGGTCGCGATCGCCGTGGCCTGGTCGCCCTTGGGCGAGAAATCCTTGCTCAGGGCCAGCGGCGTATCGTACTGAACGATCGACATACCCCTATTATACGTAGACAAACGTACGCAGGGTGGCGGCGGCTAGACCATCTTGCGGCCATCTTTTATTTCGCCCAATTCTCGACCAAAAGAGCCGGGCGAGAGAGCGTCTTTCCCATTGGCGAAAACAAGAAACCGGTGACGATCGTGAACCATTCGCGGTAAAAGCGGAAGATGCGCGCATCTTTCCTCGCCTTAGCGCTGGTGGCCGCCGGTGTGGCCCAGGCTCAGGTGGACTACACGGTTTCCTACGGAAACCCCGCCGACAAGCTGACTGTTACCCTCGAATTCGCGGCTTCTCCCAACGGCACCGCCGTTCGCATGCCCAATTGGGCGCCGGGTGCCTATGTGCTCCGCGACAACTTTGCGGCCGTCCAAAACCTAAATGTGACCGTGGATGGCCAATCCGTGCAGGCCACCAATGATAAAGATCGCTGGGCGATCCCGGCCCGGAGTGGCCAGCGCGTGCGCGTGACTTACGCCGTCCCGACGAGCAAAGACGTGACCGGGGTGCTGCACTGGAGCGGCCCCAGCACCTACCTTTACGTAGAAGGGCGCACCCAAGAGCCCTGCACGTTGCGGATCAACGTTCCGGCGGGGGATCGCATCTCGCACGGCCTGCCCGATGTGCCGGCGGGCCAACC
>CAZDWU010000013.1:28170-34995 GCA_964509165.1 uncultured Chthonomonas sp.
CACCTCAGCAGCACCCAGATCAGCTACGGTGCGGGCATGGGTAAGGGCGCGGTCGGCGTGTTCAGCCACGAATACTTCCACCTCTGGAACGTGAAGCGCATCCGCAGTGCAGTCCTCGGCCCGTTCGATTACACCAAGCTCCCCGTGACGGGGGCGCTGTGGTGGCTAGAAGGCGTGACCGACTACTACGCCCACTTGCTCCTCACCCGCAGCGGTCAGCACAACGACCAGGACATGTACAACCGGATCGTGAGCAATACCAACGCGGTGAGGCGCAACGAGAATTGGGGCAAGGTCAGCCCAGACGAATCGAGCCGGCGCGTGGGCGAAACCAACAACGGGCGCGGGAACAGTAACGGTTTCGGCATTAGTTACTACAACTATGGATTCGCGGCGGGATTCTGCTTGGATGCTGAAATCCGCCACCGCACCGGCAACAAGTACTCGCTGGACGATGTGATGCGCGAACTGTGGCGCATGACCAAGGACGACCAGCCGGGCTTCCCCGAAGACGCCATCCGCACCATCACGATCAAGCTGGCGGGGCCGGACATCGCTCCGTTCTACGACAAGCTGATTCACGGTCCGGGCTACCTGCCGGTGGAGGAACAGCTCCAAAAGCTGGGCCTGACGTGGACGGAAACCGAGCGCCGCATCCCCGATGTCGGGTTCGTCTACTTGGCCCAGCCGGACAAGGGTGGTCTCCAGGTGCGCCTTGTGCGGGCCGGCGCCGAAGGCAAGCTCAATCAGGATGACGTCATCACGCAAATCGGCAGCACCAAGTTCGACCAAGACACCATGCGCGACCAGCTGGACGCGGTGGAGCACCTCATGGAAGACATCCGAGTGGGCGACACGCTGAGCTTGGTGGTGAAAGGCGCCGACGGCCAAACCCGCAACGTGAGCCTGACGGTGGGCGAAGCGGTCGCCCCGGGCGTGGAAATCCGACGCCAACGTGGCACCGCCAACAACGTGGTGCGGATGCGCCTCAACTGGCTCAACGGCCGCGCGTAGTTAGCGTGCGGGAGCTTCGGGATCGAACCGGTCTAACCACAGGCCGGTTCGAGATCGGGGCGGCACCATCTGCCGGGGATACACCAGGTAGCAGGTGCGCGCACTGTGCGCCCACGCCCGCTCAAAGTCGGCGCGCTTGTACGTCATGCGCACCACATTGCGGCCCGGGTCGTTAAAGATCGGGTCGCCGTCCGGGGTGAAGCCCACGAGCACCACCAGGTGCCCGTCATTGGGGCGGCGTTGCTCCTCGCCTTTGAGCAGGGAGTAGCTCACCGAAGTCACCACCGGCCAGCCGTGGGCAATCCAATCTTCCAGTTCGGGCAGAGCGCTGAGCCTGGCGACGTAGGCGCGGAACCCGGGCTTCGAGCCCGCGAAGGCGGCGTTGAACGACCAGTTGCCGGTGCCTTCCCACCCCGGATCGTAGACCCCCTCGCAGGTGGCGGGCACGTCGCTGCGCAGGTCCTCGCGGCCGAGCTTATCGGCCCAGAAGTTCATCACCATTGTCAGCGCGGTGGGGCTGCAGATCACGTTTCCGTTGGGGTAGTTCATCTGCGCCAGGCGGGGGGCTTCGATGGTGCGCCCCCAGGCCTTGCGGTTGGGTTCCAGTGCCGGGTCGGGGGCGTTGGGCGAAGTCAGGGCCACGCTGGCAAACTTGATCTTCGCTCCGCCCGTGATTTGCGCTCGCACCGTCACCGTGGTGGCGGGCTGGTTGAGCACCAGCGTATCGGTGTAGACCGCGCCGAAGTCGTCCTTCTGCCCGTTGGTGCTGCCTCGGCCGTGCTCGGCGCTCTCGGCCCAGGTGCCCAGGTGGTAGGGCTGCGGTGCCCCCGGCACTTCGGCGTACCAGTCAATCTTCGCTCCTGGCTCCAGGGTCGCGTTCCAGCTCAGCACCAGCTCTGTCCAGGGGCGATCCGGGTTCAGGGTGCGCACATAGCCCTCGCCCTGGGTGTCCCACTTCGTCCAGGCGGCAAAGGAGGGGCCGGGGAGGGTTTCGGGGCTTGAAAATTCCAGGGTTGTCTCCATGGGAGTGCGAAGCAGGATCGAGGCAAGGGCCAGGGCAGTCATGGGGTTCGTCTCCCGGGCTTAGGGCCAGTCGCCTCGGCTCACCTTTTCGGGGCTGGCGGCGCTAATCTTTCCGGTGGCCTCGTTGGCCGAGAGTGTAAGGGCGGGGTTTTCGTTGGGGTGGTTTAGGGTGATGATCCCGCCGTCTTCGGTGGCCTCCAGGTGCAGGCCGGAGTACGACTTCTTGTTGAAGAGGACGAGCTCGCTGCCCTTGTCGCACGCGCCCATGTAGCCGACGAGTTGGCCGTCGTCGTTGCGGATGGAAAGGGTGCGGACCTCAAGGTCCTTGGGGCCGTCGCCCGCGCCGATCATGGCCACGCTGGCTCCGCCGACGAGCAGGGCCACCACCATGCCGGTCAGCACGCGGTTCTGGCGTTCCAGCCGGGCGAGTCGTTGTTCCAGAGAATTCACTCTCCTAGTTTACAGGGGGAAGGGCTCCCCTGGGTCCCTCAAGGGCGCTGGTGTAGACTTGGGGGCATACGGATCGGCAGGGCAATGAGGCCCTCTATGCAAGGACGCTGACGTGCCGAGCCTCGTAGAAAGATTGGCGAACGGACCACCAACCTAATCATGAGCGCAACGACGGAGTACCCGAACTACAGCCCCGGCCTGCAGGGTGTCATTGCCGGCATCACGACGATTTCCCATATCGACGTGGAAACGAGCAGCCTGACCTACCGAGGCATCAACGTCCACGAGCTGGCCGAGCACGGCAGCTTTGAAGAAACGGCCTACCTGCTGCTGCACGGCGAACTGCCGACGCAAGCGCAACTGGACGCCTTCCGCGCCACCCTGGCCGCCGAACGCGAACTCCCGGGTGCCGTCATTGATGCCCTCCGCGCTTGCCCCAAGAACATGCACCCGATGGACCAGGTCAAGGTGGCCTACAGCGTCCTCGGTGCGTTCGACGCCGACTACGACGCCGAGCCGACCGACCATGATGCCAACGTCCGCAAGGCCGTCCGCATCATCGCCAAGGCCGCCACGGCCGTGACGGCGGGTTACCGCCTCTCGCAAGGCAAGGAGCCGGTGGCCCCCGACGCCAACCTGAACACCGCCGCCAACTTCCTTTACATGCTGCACGGTGAGAAGGCCGACGACTACACCGTGAAGGTGATGGACGCCAGCCTGACCCTGTACGCCGAACACACCTTTAACGCCAGCGCCTTTGCCGCGCGCGTGACGGTGGCCACCCTCAGCGACCTCTACAGCGGGATCGCGACGGGCATCGGCACCCTCAAGGGCCCCCTCCACGGCGGCGCCAACGAGGAAGCCATGCACATGCTCATGCAGTTCAACTCGCCGGAAGAGGCCGAAGCCTGGACCCGCGACGCGCTGGCCACCAAGAAGAAGATCATGGGCTTTGGCCACCGCGAATATCGCAAGAGCGACAGCCGCGCGGGCTACCTCACCAAGATCGCCAAGGAAATTGGCGTGCGCATGGGCAACACCAAGTGGGGCGAAATTGCCGACGCGATGGAGAAGGTGATGTGGGACGAGAAGCAACTGTTCCCGAACGTGGACTTCCCGGCCGCTTACGCCTACTACCTGCTGGGCATCCCCATCCCGCTCTACACCCCGATCTTCGTGATCGCCCGCACCAGCGGCTGGTGCGCCCACATGATCGAGCAGCTGGACAACAACCGTCTCATCCGCCCCTCGTGCATCTACGAAGGCAAGGGCGTGACGAACTACGTGCCCATCGCTCAGCGCTAAGCTGGCCACTGGCAAGCAAAGCAAACCCCCAGGCCCTCACCGGGTGCTGGGGGTTTTTCTTTTGGTTTGACGTGAAAGTTAAGCGGCGAGGGCCTGCGCCACGGCCTGGCCTTCCCATCCCCGGTCGGCGGGGAGGTCCAGCAGCTTGGCAATGGTCGGGGCGCTGTCAAAGATGCGTACCGGGCCTTGAATCGGGCCGGGCTTGACGCCTAGTCCGTGCAGAATCCAGGGGATTGTCATGTCTTCGGGCAGGCCGGTGCCGTGCTGGCGCTCGTGCCCACCGTGGTCGCTCACCACCAGGGTGGTGTGCATTAGCCCGTAGCTGTCTACGTCCTCCATCCAGTCGCCAATCAGGCGGTCGGCTTGCTCCAGGGCGGCAATCTGTTGGGCGCTGCCCCAGCCATGCATCTGCCCCATGGCCTTCATGTGCCCCAGGTAGATCATGGCTAGTTCCAGCGGCGCTTCTTCCATGCTTCGCATGGCGGCGGCAATGATGTGGCCATCGCTGGCGGGATTCTCGCAATCGCGGCGCAAATAGGCTTCGGTCACACCCGGGGATTGGAACGCATCCCGGAAGGCTGGGCCATTGATAAAGAATCCGCAGCGTCGGCGGAACCGCCCCATGGCGTCCACCAGGCTGTGGCCGGTTTTCACCGGGGCCTCGGGTTCCTCGCTGCGCAGGCCATGCTTGTTCACGTCCACCCCGTGCATCAGGCTGGTCAGCGCGGGCAAGGTGAGGCTAGGCGCCACCGTGCGAGCCTCCATGGTCCACGCGCCCTGCGTGATGAGGCGATCCAAAACCGGGGTGCGGGCTGCGCGCAACACATCCGGCCGGCATCCTCCCAAAACAATCACAGAAACCGTGTACGACATGGTAGTTCTCATGACATTGTCGGCAGAGAACGGGGATGGCACCACGGTAATCTCCCGGAAAGTCATGAGCGAAGGCATGTTTGTGGGATTGGGCGAAGGCCCGGTGGAGTTGCTGCCCAAGTTGGCCAACCGCCACGGTTTGATTGCGGGCGCCACGGGTACGGGGAAGACCGTGACCCTGCAGATTCTGGCGGAGCAGTTCAGCGCCATCGGCGTGCCGGTGTTCATGGCCGACGTGAAGGGCGACCTGAGCGGCATGAGTCAGGCGGGCGGCGGCAAGCCCAAGCTGGAAGAGCGGGCTACCCAAATCGGCCTGGGCACGCTGACGTACACGGCTTCGCCGACGATTTTCTGGGATCTCTACGGCGAGCAAGGCCACCGCGTGCGGACGACCATCAGCGAGATGGGGCCGCTCCTCCTCAGCCGCCTGCTGGACCTGAACGAAACCCAAGAGGGTGTGCTGAACATCGCCTTCCGCGTGGCGGACGATGATGGCCTGCTGCTGCTGGACTTGAAGGACTTGCGCGCGATTTTGCAGTTCCTGAGCGAGAACGCCAAGGAAATCCAGGCCGAGTACGGCAACGTCAGCGGCGCGACCGTGGGGGCGATCCAGCGGCAGTTGCTGGTGCTGGAACAAGAAGGGGCAGACATGTTCTTTGGCGAACCCGCGCTGGACATCCGCGACCTGCTGCGCACCTCGCCGGATGGGCGAGGGATGATCCACATCTTGGCCGCCGACAAGCTGATGAACAACCGGCGCACTTACGCCACGTTCTTGCTGTGGCTGCTGAGCGAGCTGTTTGAAGAACTGCCGGAAGTGGGCGATCTGGACAAACCGAAGTTGGTCTTTTTCTTTGATGAAGCGCACTTGCTCTTCACCGATGCGCCCAAGGCGCTGGTGGAGAAGGTGGAGCAGGTCGTGCGCCTGATCCGCAGTAAGGGCGTGGGGGTGTACTTCGTGACGCAGAACCCGCTCGACATCCCCGATGCGGTGTTGGGGCAGCTGGGCAACCGGGTGCAACACGCCCTGCGCGCTTTTACCCCGCGCGACCAGAAGGCGGTGCGGAGCGCGGCGGACACCTTCCGTCCGAACCCGAACTTCAAAACCGAGGACGTGATCACCGAGCTTGGCGTGGGGGAAGCGCTGGTTTCGACGCTCGACGCCAAGGGCACGCCCAACATCGTGCAGCGCACGCTTATTCGGCCGCCACATTCGCGCCTTGGTCCGGCCACGCCGGAAGAGCGCAAGCAGGTGATGAACACCAGCCCCGTGGGCGCCACTTACGACCGCGAGATCGACCCCGAGTCCGCTTTCGAGGTGCTGAGCAAGCGCGCCAACGAAGCCGCCCAAGCCGCCGAGGAAGAAGCTCAGCGCGTGGCCGCGATGAAGGAAGAAGATAAGCGCCACAAGGAAGAGGAACGCCTGATGCGCCAGCGATCCAGCGGCACCACCCGCCGGCGATCTGATGACCCGCTCCAAGCCGCGCTCAAGAGCACAATGCGCGCCGCCGGCAGCCAGATTGGCCGCCAAGTGGTGCGGGGCATCCTGGGCGGCTTGTTCAAGGGGCGCTAAGCCGGGGGGTCACCCGCCAGAGCCGTCGGGGCCGTGAGGGCCTCGGCGGCTCTTTGGTTCATCAGCTGCCCATACAGGAAGAACCCCAATGCCACCCCGGCGAGACCGATGGAGACGCCGATGGACCAGTTGAACCGCTCCTTCAGGATGACGATGGCGAGGAAAATCGACGTGGTCAGCATCGCCAACATGCCGTAGAGCGCGTAGAACGACGCCCCGAACTTGCTGTAAAGAATGTAGAACCCCACGTAGGTGATGGCCGTGCCGATGCCCGCCCACAGCGCCGGCCCCATGTTGACCTTGGTGAAGGCCACCGGGTCGCGGGGAGGCTGGAACGCCATCAGCGCGGCCATCGCCGCCGCCGAGATGAGGAACGTGAGGAGCACAAAGCCGAAGGGCGAATCTTGTGCCTTGGCGGTTTTGTTGCCGTAAGTGAAAATGGCGTTGCCGATGGCGGCCAGCAAGGCGGCCAAAAAGGCCCCAACGAGTGGTGGCATGTTGCCGCTAGTTTAGAACAGCGAGCGCTCGCCGGATTCGTGGGCCAGCAAACGGGCCTTGCGGTCCAGGCCGTAGGCGTAGCCCGTCAG
>CAZDWU010000013.1:35095-37414 GCA_964509165.1 uncultured Chthonomonas sp.
GAGCACGGCAAACAGAAATGCACCCCCGCCCGCAGAGGGTAGAGGTGCATCTCCGGACGACGTTCCGGTCAAGAAACCGTCGCGACTTCCGTCGCGAGGAACGTGGAAAGGTGACCGATGAACTCGATATCGTGGGCCAGCACCAGCGAGAGGTACTCGCCGATGGTGAAGGCTTCGCGACCCGTGAACTGGATCTCTTTGTCGAAGTCAGCGTGGGAGAGGCCACGGAGATAAGCCAGCGTCATTTGGCGGCGGCTTTCAAAGACCTCCGCTTCGTGGAACACGTTCTTATCGTCGAAGTGGTGCTCGTCTTTGCGAGATTCGGCATCGTACCATTCCATGATGGTGCCGGGTTTGTTGTGCGCCGCACGAATACGATCCAGGATCACCTGTTCCGCATCCGCCAGCATGGCCACCGCCTGTCGCGGAGAGAAATCCGCCACGGGGATCTTGTCGTCCAGACGATCGGTTGGGAAAACCCGCAGCATGCGTTCCACGATGCGGGGCGAGTGACTAAGAGCCTCAAAGATATCTTCCGTCATGGCCTACTTTCATGCTACACCCAAGATGCCCCAGATGTGGCTTGATTCTTAGGGTTTTTTCCACAATTCGTACGGCCCTGAAAGAAGAGGGCCTGAAGAAGGGCTGGTTTCTGCGGATTACCGTAGAATGGCGGCGTAGGAACCCTTATGGCAGTGAAACTTGTGACCGTGCCCGAAGCCCATGCGGCCAAGGTGTATTCGACCGAACGAGTGGGGATCAGTAAGGCCACCCATGACGCCCACCTGGCCCTGTGGCAAGGCTACGCCCGGAAGACGAACGAGATTCGCACGAAGCTCCCCGAAATGGACATCGATCCGGCGACCGCGAACCAGATTTACAGCGAAATGCGCGCCCTGAAGGTGAACTACGCGTTTGCCTACGGCGGTTACATCAACCACAACGTCTACTTCGAAACCATTGGCGGCGAAGGCGGCCCGGCCACCGGTGCGGTGGGCGACCTGATCAACGAAGCTTACGGCAACTTCGATCACTGGCTGACGGATTGGAAGGCGACGGGCATGGCCGGTCGCGGTTGGGTGTTCTTGGGCTACGACCACGACGAAGAGCGGGTCCACACCTACATCGGCGACAGCCAAGACACGTTCCCGGCCTGGAACCACACCTTGCTCCTGGCGATGGACGTGTATGAGCACGCCTACTTCCTGGACTTTAAGACGGCCCGCCTGAAGTACATCGAGGCCTACGTTCAGGTCATTGACTGGGACGCCGTCAACGCCCGGCTGCCCAAGTAAGCCGACCTCAATTAGAAGCAGGCGCCCGTCTCGCGTTAGTTACGCGGGGCGGGCGTCATGGCATCCAGCACGCGCTGCGCCGAGGGTCCGCTAATGATGCTGCCCACAAAGCCGATCTCCACGTTGTTCGCGCGGCGATAGACCATCGTCATGGTGCCGTCGTTCGGGATCTCGAACGTCTTGAGCTTGAGCACTTGCCGCACCGATTGCTCGGTCGTCAGAGCGCCGCTGCGCGTCGTCTGGATGATGTCAAACGAGTTGCGGGCGGTGGGGTTCGTAAAGTGAAGACGAAGCACCGCGCGGCGGCCACCCGGGGCTTGGGCGTCGCCCACATAGGTCATGTCGGCCTTGCGGAACTCGTAGCCCAAGGCATAGGCACCCAGGCGATAGGAGGTGAAGGGCACCTGTCGCACGTAGGTTTCGCGCTCCAGCGGAATCAAGACGCCGTTGGGGGCATCCGGAGCTGTGGGCGCCGGGGCAAGAAGGGCACAAGCCACAAGACACAGGGGGTTCATCTCAGTTTCTCCACGCGGGGTGTAGAGACGATTGTGGGCAAGTTCTATGCCGAAAAGGGGGAGGTGAAGAAAAGAAATGACAGGTGGTGCGTCCGTGCACCGTCCTCCGTTACCACCGGCCGTGGTGTCCTGCCGTTTTCAGCATAGACCCTAGAATCCTGCCGCAATCGGCATCGGGTCTATTCGCCTAGGGCTTCCCGGTAGATTCGCGTGAGTCGTTCGGCGCTGGCGTTCAGTTCGTAGCGGTGGCTGGCTTCGCGCAGGGCGGCCCGACCGTAGACATCGGCTTGCTCGGGGCGGCTGGCGATGGTCAGCATGGTGTCGGTCCAGTCGCTGATGGGGTCGTGGCGCCATCCGTTCACGCCCACCAGCACCATGTCTTCCAGGCCGCTTTCGTTGGGCACCACCACCGGCCGGGACATCATCATGGCCTCGGCGGCCGGCCAACTGTAACCCTGAATCTCGCTCGCCATCAGCACGACGTTGCTGGCCGTGTAAGCGGCCCACCG
>CAZDWU010000014.1:0-36412 GCA_964509165.1 uncultured Chthonomonas sp.
CCACGCCCTCCGCCGTCACCGTGATGTTGTCCCCGGGCGCGTGCTCCTTTTCGTAGACCATGCGCGTGCGCTGCTCGTCGGTCAATTCCACGCGCACCAGCACCTTCTCGGTGAACTCCGTACTCAGTTGGAACTTGGCCGTATATTGATAGCGCTGGGACATCGAATTGTTGGAGACCCGACGATCGCCCGCACTCAGCGTGACCACCACGCGGGTATCGCGGCGCACCTTCTTCCCTTGCTCGGGCAGCATCGAGACGATCATGCCTTCGGCTAAGTCCTTGCTCCGCACGCGGTTGGGGGATTCTTCCAGCGTCAGCTCCAGGGCGTCCATCATGCTCCGCGCTTCGGCCATCGTCCGGCCTCGAAGGTCCGGCAGTTCCACCACGTTGCCGCCAGCGCTGAGCACCACCCCTACGGTGGAGTTTTCGCGGGCATTCTTCTTGCCCGCGTTCGGGTCGGACTTGATGACACTGCCGCGAGGCTGGGTGTCACTGACTTCATTCCGCACCACCGCCATATTCAGCTTCGCCTTCTTTAGGGCGGCTTCGGCTTCGGTGCGCGACATCCCGACGATGTTGGGCACGTCCACCAGCGGCGGCTTTTGCGAGTTGAAGAACAACCACCCGCCCACGGCGGCGAAGGCCGCAATGGTGCAGAGCAGAACCAAGGCGGTGAGACAAGCCGGGGCGCGATCGGGATCTTTCACTCGCTTCGTCTTCACTTTAGCCGGAGCGGGCTCACCGGGTGCAGTCCCGGCGTCCGCCGTTCGCTTGGTTTGCGGGTTCGCGACATTTAGGGAGGGGGCCACGGCCGGGGCCTCGTCCGAATCCTGGCTGACGGTGGGGCGGATTGGCCACGTGAGCGGCCGGCCAAATCGAAGGGCATCGCTCAGGCTCTTGAGGTCCTGCTGGAGTTCGTTCACGTCGCGGTAACGATCGCTGGGGGTGCGACTGAGGCACCGCTTCACCAGTTCTTCAAGCGCCGTGGGCACGGAGCTATTGAGCTGCCGCACCGGCACCCAGTCCCCCGCCGCTTGCTTGGCCGCAATACTGGTGGAGGTGTCGCCCGGGAACGGCAACCGGCCCGTGAGCATTTGGTAAATCAGTACGCCCAGCGCGTAAATGTCCGTGCGGACGTTGGGCGCGGAATCCGTTTGCAGTTCCGGCGCCATGGAGGGGGCCATGGTACGGTACACCGCGCGGCCGATCCGCTCGCTGGCGCCGTAGGCTTCCCAAAACCCGGCCATCACGAGCTTCACTTGATCCTGGGGCGTGCAGATGACGTTGCGCGCCGAGAGGTCGCCGTGCACCAACCCTGATTGGTGCAGAGCCAACAGGCCATCGCAAATGCCGATGGCGATCTCCAGCGCCACCGAAACACTGAAAGACGACAAGCGGCGCAGCCGATCTTCCAGCGTCACGCCGGGGGTGTGCTCGCACACCAGGAACGCGGGGACCTCATCCCGGTTCCAGCTGTAGATCCGCTCAATGGACGGGCTGAGGACGCCCAGTTGCTTATCCATCACCACGCGGACTGCGCCCAGGAACTCGGTTTCCAAATCTAGGCCCGTGCGGATCGCCCGGACGGTGACTTCCCGGTTGGCCACGCGGTCCAGGGCTTTGTAAGTCTCAAAGACCGGCCCTTCATCCCCTTCTTGAAGCAGCTCGTAGCGTCCGCCGAGCACCGAACCGATCATGCCGAGCTTGACTCCTCATCGACGGGAGTGGATTCGGGATCGGATGACGGCGATTTGGCGAAGCCTAGCGCGACGCCGGCCACTAAGAGAAGCAGCGCGAGACTGCGGATGGCCGGAACATCGACCTGCGCGGCGTATTGCGCCGCCGTCCCATTAAAGAAATGGTACTGACTGGCGGCATAGCCCAACCCCAAGATCAGGGTCAACAAGATGACGTATCCGAATCGCAGGCGTTCCATCAGGGTTGCAGGGCTTTGCGAACGTCGTCAGCGGCGACGTCGGTGTGCAGTTTACACGCCCCGTAACCATGCAACAGAGCCAAGGCGAGGTGAGTGCCCTCGGCCTTCTTATCTTTGCGCATAAAGGGCAGCAAGTCCTCGAAGGTGAGGCCCGCCGGGAGGGCGGTGGGGAGGCCGTGGGCGTGGCACATTTCGCGGAGGTCATCCACTGCGTTGGGGGTGATGAGCCCGAGACGCGCACTGAGTTGGGCTTCGGCCACCATGCCGATGCTCACCGCCTCGCCGTGGACGTATTCCGCGTAGTTCGTCACGGCTTCCAGGGCGTGCCCGATGGTGTGCCCGAAGTTGAGCGTGGCGCGGATGCCAAGGCGTTCGAATTCATCCGCTTCGACGACTTGCGCCTTGATGGCGATGCTGGTTTGGATGATCTCGGGCAGGCGGGGGTCTTGGGCGTTGAGGACGGGGGTGCGGAGGGTTTCGATCAGCTCGGGGCTGGCGATCCAGGCCGCCTTGATAACTTCGGCCATTCCCGCTCTCAGTTCCCGTTCGGGAAGAGTGGTGAGGGCGTCGAAAGGCACGATGACGGACTGCGGCGGCCAGAAGGCGCCGGCCAGGTTCTTGCCGGCGGCGAGATCCACCCCGACTTTGCCGCCCACGCTGCTATCCACCATGGCGAGCAGGCTGGTGGGCACCTGAACAAGGGGAACGCCCCGCATATAGCTGGCCGCCACGAACCCCGCCAGATCGCCCGTGACCCCTCCGCCAACTGCGACCAGAGAGTGCGAGCGGAGGGCGCCGAGTTGGGCCAGTTGCTCGTGCAATTGGCCGGCCACCGCCCAGGTCTTGCTGGCTTCGCCGGCTGCGAATGTGAGGCGGGGTCGATCCTGCAGGTTCTCGGGGAGCAAGCGCTCCACGTTGGAATCGGTGATGAGAATCGCCTTCTCCGGGAGAGAGGACGCAACGTCGGCCCATTGCCCCCACGCGACTTGGTATTCGCCCGCGTGGTGCCTTACGGTGAGGGCCATGCGCATGCCTCCATTACGTGCTTCGCTACCTGCTCGGGCTCTTCTTCCGTCACATCCACGATGCAATCCGCCTGGGAGTAAATCGGGGTTCGGGAGTCCAGAATCGCCTTCACTCGGTCTTGCCAGTCATCGTGGGCCAGGAGCGGCCGTCGCATTCGACCTCTCTCGAGCCGGGGGGCCAGGACTTCGAGACTCGCCCGCAGCCACACCACCTTGCCGCGCCGCCGCATTTCGGTCCAATTGTCTTCTCTCAGAACCACGCCACCGCCGGTAGCAATGACGCAAGGCTCGTCGGGGAGTTGTCGGAGTTCGTTGGCTTCGTGATCTCGGAAAGTCTGCTCGCCAAGCCGCTCGAATAGCCAGGGCACGCTGTGCCCCAGGTTGCGGGCAATCACCCGGTCGAGGTCATGAAAAGGGACCTCGGCCAGATCGGCAATGGTGCGTCCGATGGTGGATTTGCCACTACCCATCATTCCAACAAGAATCAGGGATTGCATGGATAAAAGGAAACGGCCTCCGGGATACCCCCAGAGACCGTTTGGATCAGTGACCGAGGCGGGACTACGGTCCGCCGAGGCCGTTCTCATCGGCCGCCACGATCTTGGGCGTGACGAAGATGATGAGCTCTTGCGTGTTGTAGGACTTGTTTTGACCGCGGAACAGGCGTCCGATGATCGGCAAGTCGCTCAGCAGCGGGATGCGGCTGGTGGAGACACGGTCTTGCTTACGGGTGAGGCCACCCAGAGCAATCGTTTCGCCATCCTTCACCGTGGTCACCACGGCCAGACCTTGGTTGAGAAGGTCGGGGATTTCCGTTCCATCCGGGCTTCGGCGGATTTCACCGAATTCCGACACCTGCGGGGTGAGGAACATGGTGATGGTGCCGTCGCCGTTCACGCGGGGCTTCACGTTAATGAAGGTGCTCGACGTGATCGGAATCGGGTTGAACGTGGTGGTGATCCCACCGGGGCCGTTCTGCGTGGTGGCCGAGAAGATCGTCGTTTGGACCTGGCTGAACAGGAACGCCGGTTGGTTTTCCAGCGTGCGGACGATCGGGGCGCTCACAACGCGACCGTTACCTTCGGAGAGGAAGGTGCGGAGGCGCGTGGCCACGTTGCCCGTGCTGTAGTTGATGAACACCGGGTCGCTGGTTCGAGCGAACGAACCGGGACGGTTACCGGCGAAGATCGTGCCACGGGTGTAGAGCCAGTCGATACCGAGCGAGGTTTCCAGCGAGCGGGAAGTCGTCACGAATTCGAGCTTGATGAGAACTTGGCGCGGGGCCACGTCCAGTCGCTCAATGACGCCACGGAGTTCGCTGATCGCATCGGCCGTACCGAAAACGAGGAGGCTGTTGGTCGCCGGGTCCCACACGACGCGGTCGATGCCTTCCGGCACGAGACCGGTTCCGCCTTCGAGACCGAGGTCGAAGTTGCCGCCGCCGCCTTGGCCACCCTGGCCGCCGCCGCCGAAGCCGCCGCCGCCTTGGTTACCGCCGCCGCCGCCGCCACCGCCACCCGGGATACCCTGGTTAGCGCCTTCCGTCGGAAGGGAGATGGCATCGCGGCCATTGTAAACCGGTTGACCCATGCCAACGATGGTGTCCGGCTTCGGCGGAGCTTGCATGCCTTGATTCGAGAAGCCCAGAATCTGGTTCCCGAAGTTGAACATGTCATCCCAGTCGCTGTTGCGGAACTGACCTTCCGACTTCTTGAGCAGGAAGAGCAAGTAGTCGGCACCCAGGTGATTGGCCGCAATGCGCTCAATCACGACCGGTCGCTTCAGGATCGGCGAGAGATCGGGGGAAACCGTCGTGCCACCGGATTGCGCCGGAGCGGAGCCCGGACGCAGAATCCACACGCCGCCTTCGTCTTGGACCGCATAGGCACCCGCCGCTTCCGCGATGTACTTGATCGCTTGTTCGGCCGTCGTGTCCTTGAGGGTCAGGGAGATTCGTCCGTAGGCATCCGACGGGCGAATGACGAAGTTCATTCCGGTCTGCTCACCCAGGGCGCGGACCGCCGCCTCCAGGGATGCATCCTGGAGAACGACGTCCACCTTACGGGAGAGTTGACCTTGGGCGAGAAGTGACGCCGCAAGAGTCACGGCAGCCAACGCTGTGCAAAGGAATCGCATGTTCATGAAAGGGTCGTTAGTTGTCGATATGAGTCGGGCTTATCTCGAGCCGCGGCCACCACCGCCGCCACCGAAACCACCGCCGCCGAAGCCGCCGCCGCCGCCACCAAAGCCGCCGCCACCGCCGCCAAAGCCGCCGCCGCCGCCGCCAAAGCCGCCGCCACCGCCGCCAAAGCCGCCGCCGCCGCCGCCAAAGCCGCCGCCACCGCCGCCGAAGCCGCCGCCGCCACCCATGCCGCCGCTAACCAGCGTGCTGTTTTCGGGTTGGGCACTGGCCAAGTTCGGCAGGCTGTCGGCGCCCAGAAGGACAGCCAACAGGGCCGGGTCAATGCTGTTGAGCGGAATGCGCGCCCAAGTCGTGCCGCTGGCTTGCGGTACGTCCGGCACGTCCGGCAGACCGGGAAGAGCTTCGTCGCGCTTCGGCGTGATGTAGTAAATCCCACCTTCTCGGCGCCACGTCGCGTTCACCTGGTCCAGGATGGCGCGCAGAACCGTCTCGAACGGACGATCCTTGACGCTGAGTTGGATCAGGCCTTGCACGGCCGGGTCAATGCTGTAGTCGGCGCCAACCATTCGGAACAGAACCCGAATTGCTTCGCGGACATCCGCATCTTGAAGTTCGAGGCTCGAGACATTCTTGTTCGCCATATCATCTTGGCGAGCATGAGCCAGACCCGGTGCGGACACCAACGCCAAGCTCAGTGACATCACGAGCATGCTGCTTACGATTCGCTTCATGTTCTTGTTCCCTTTTCGATAGTCAGAAGATTTCCCTTCTTTGTTTGTAACGCCTACGTTACCCGACGAGTTACGCATTATTCCTGCCCCTGCACGCCGCCAGCGCCGCTCGAGGAGCCCGGACCACCCGCTGCACCCGCACCGGGTCGGCCACCGCCGCCGCCTTGGGCACCGCCGCCACCGCCGCCGCCACGGTTGAATCCATCACCCAGCGAAATCACTTCCACTTGGTCGGACCCCACGCGCTGCACGGTCACTTCGGTTTCCGTAAACCGGATCACTTGCCACGTTTCTTCTCCAATCTGGAACGTGGTGCCCGGGCGCAGGTCAACGAAGACCGGTCCGCGAGCCGTGTTGATCTCGGCCAGAGCCACGACCCCGTTCTGTGCCAGAAGGATTCCGGCGAGGCGCCATTGCGGCACCGGCACACGGGCCGGAGGCGGCGCTTCGGATTCTTCTTCCGGCAGTTCGAAGTATTGGCCAAATCCGCCACCTTCGCTCAGAAGACGCTCGACCATCTGATCGCGGTCAAACGTGCGTTCCGAGGCCAGCAAGGCGAAAACGTCAGATCGGTTCGGATAGTACTTGGTGAGGCTGTCTTCCTTCACCTTTGCGGCCGTTTCCGGACCGGGGTTGGTCACCGGGAGGCCAGCACCTGCCACGATGGCGGGCTTCTCCGGATCCGCCGGGGTGCGCGGGATGACCGCTTCTTCCATCGGAATCGGGGCACATCCGGCCATCGCCAGGGCGACACCAAGGGCCAGAAGAGCAAGAGGTTGGTTCCGTTTCATCGTTTTCACTTATCCACTCACCGAGCTAAGACCAGGTCGTTGGCGAGGAGCACCCGCACCGCCCGGTGCCGCGCCACCCGCCGGAGCCGGAGCGGCACCGCCGCCCGGAACCGGGCCACCGGCACCGGCACCCGCTGCGGGCTGGGCACCGCTTTGCACCGGCACGCCAATGTTGCCTTCCGGTACCACCGGAGCCACTTCCGAGCCTCGGATGTAGCCGACCACCACCAGGTTGTACGTCGCCGTCAGGTTCGGCGAAGTGCCGCTGATCGTCAGGCCGTCCGTCGTGGCCAGGTAGTTGCGCATGGTGGACCAACCGCGAATGTTTTCGCGAATCTGGTTCATGTTGCCGCGCACCGACACCGGGCCCATTTCGTAAATCACCACCGGGAACTTGATCGCCGGATAGTTAAAGTAGTCCGAGAGGATCGCATTGGCATCCATCGGCGGCTCCGAAATCTTCGGACCCGTGATGACGGTCACGCCGCCACGCTTCACTTGCTGGTTCACCTGGCTTTGCAGGCGGTTGGCAAAAATCGGCGCGTGCACGGTCAGCGTCCAGCGGTTGACGGCCAGGCTAATGCCGCCGTCGTCCAAGTTGCCCGGAGGGGTCTTGGTTTCCACCACGGACTGCCACTCGTTGCCGATGCGCTTAACCTCATCAATCGCGGCTTGGCGTCGCTCGGCCGCGCGGTTGATCTTGTTCGCTTCGCGTTGCAACTCGTCGCCGTAGGCCACCCAGTTACGGGCGGACTGCATCTTCGGTTGAAATTCCTTAAAGAAGGCAAAGCTCAATGCGGCGATCGCCACGGCGAGCCCCACAATCGGCCAAACCCATGCGCTTAGTTTCATGCGTTTCTAATCCTCCTTAGAGGTCCCCCGGGTTGTCAGCAATCTGTCCACTGGCTCGTTGCGGCGTACCCGGACCACCAATCGGTGTTCCCGGCCCACCCACCGGCGGGGCACCCGGCCCCGGAGCCACACCACGGCCGCCCGGCGCAGGGGCAGCGCCACCCGGCGCGGCCGCAGCCGGCGCCTGACCACCGGCCACCAGCGTGGCACGGGCATCGGGAGCCTGCATGTTGCGAGCAATCGTAATCGTAAACGTCGTCAGAGACCAGTCCGGCATGGCACCGCGCGGGTCATCCGTTCCGGAACCGAAGCCACCTACGTTTTGGAAACCCGTTTGGCGTTCATCCTGCGCTTCTTGCAGGTGAGCTTGGAAGTGCTCCCACGGATCGCTAGGGTGGGCTTCCTCACCCGGCAGCAGGCGAGTCCCCACTTGGTCAATTTCGGTTAGAGCCGGCACGATCTTATCGACGCTCACATAGCCCGACCGGGTTACATTGATCGCATCGGGGATGCGAAGAAGCGCCATCGGCATCATGCTGTATTCGCTCTTGGAGCGCAGCACACCCGTGAGCGTGACCACCGAAGTCGTCTCGTTCACCGCTGCCGCCGTGTAGTTCGTCACACGGAAGAAGTTCGGCACGTAAGACAGCACTTCATCGGCCAGCCGCACATGCTTGGGGTTGTGTTCCAGCATGGCGTTGGCCAGCTTGAGATTCCGGTCAATGTCCGTGGCACTTTCAATAACCGTGTCCGCCTCATTCGAAATCGCCACCGCCTTTTGGTAGGGCGCTTCCAGCGCAAGGGCGCGTTCTTGCGCCTTGGCCAGTTGCCCACGGGCGTGGGAGATCATGAGGACGGATGCGGCAATGGCCCCCAGGGCAATCACGGCACCCATTGCGATGAGCAACGGGCGTAGATTCCCTCGAGAAGCCTCGGCCGGAAGCAAATTCAGTTTCATTCGTCTGTCCTGTACCTTTTAGAAGAAGATGTGGAGGGCGTTCCCGACCGCCACCGAAAAGTCAGCTTGCATGGATTCGGCCATGTTGCCGTCCATCGTCTTGGCCTGGACGTTGATGCCGCGCAGGCTTTCCAGCATCTGCACGTTCAACCCCATCGCCGAGCCCAAGAACGGAGCGAGGCCACGAAGCTTGGAGCCGCCACCCGTGAGGAACAGGCGATCCACGTCGCCGCCCTTACCTCGGTAGTAGTCCACGGATCGTCGAATTTCGGCCACCAGTTCGTCCAGGGCCGGGGCCATGGCTTGGTAGACCCGCATGTCGCCGCCGCCCGTGCTGGGGGCCGGAGCGGGTGCCGGAGCCACTTCTTCCGTCGGTTCCGGCGCGGCCGGGGCCGCATCTTCGGCGAACGGATTGTAGGCCGCCATGGTGGCGCCCGCATCGAACGGATTGTAGGCCGGGGCCGCCGGACCGCTCGGGATTTCTCCTTGCTCGATCTTCAGGCGTTCGGCTTCGTCCATCGAAATCCCGAGTCGCTCGGAGATTTCGCGCGTAAACATCTCGCCGCCCATGGGCACTTGGCGCGGCATCATCAGCTGGCCATCCTTGTAGATGTTGATGGCCGTGGTGCGGTGGCCGATCTCGACCACACAAATGCTCTGTCCGTTGATGTCGCCGGCGTAGGCCGTGCTGAGCACGCGCGCAATGGCGAGCGGCTCCACATCGAGGGCCACCGGCTTCTTACCGGCCTTCTTGATCACACCCACGGCGTTATCAACGGCGGAGCGCGGGCTGATCGCCATCACCACGTCCAGGTTCTGAGAGGCGGCATCGGAGGCCGGGTAGGCCTTGAAATCTTGCTCCACGTCGCTTTCGCTAAATGGGATGTTGCGCTGCACTTCCCAATCCATGTGCTGGCGGAGTTCAGTTTCGTTCATCCGGGGCACTTCAAGCGTGCGCACCAGGATGCTTTGCTGGCCAGCCAGGCTCAGGATGGATTCGGCAATGCCCGCACCGCTTTCGGCACAAGCCTGGCGCACCGCCGCGCCGACATTTTCGGGGTCGAGAATTCCGGTCTGGTCCACCGTATTCATCGGAGTGGGAATGATGCCGAGAGCCGTGATCGCCGGTCGACCACCCTGAGATCGGATCTCCGCCACTTTAATGGTGTGGCTGCCCACGTCGATTCCTACGACGCTTGAGTAACGTTTCGCCATGAGACTTTCGTTCGCCCGCTCTTGCGCGACATTGAATCTTGGCACAGCCATTCTACTAGTGTCAACTGAACTTGACAGGAATGTCTGACACCCGCGTTTTTGCTAGGTCCAAAACAAAGGCGCTGAGAGCGATGCTCTCAGCGCCTTTGATGCGGATTGGACCCGATTAGTTACCCGGAACTAAGGGGGCGTACCGCGGACCGTACGTTTGGATGTAAATGTCCGGAGTTCCGGCCCGGGTGCTGGCCCACGCCATCCAGATCAGGTTCGGACGCCCTTGACCAGCCACCCCGAAGTTATCGAGGCCGAGCGAAAGCGCACTTTCACCCAAGGCTTGGTCAATCGGCACCGCCGTTTCATCCATTTCCAGCAACGGTTCCACCACCAGGTCCACCGTGATGTTGGCCGCCAGCACGTTGCCGGTGGCGTCCACGCCTCGGTAGGTCACCTGCACGGTTTGGCCTTCAGCGCCACCCATCATGTAGATCTTTCCGGCGGAAGGATCGAGCTGATGGAATCGCTCACCGAACGGCACCGCACCCGGGAAGGTCACCTGCACGAACAGCGGCGTGCCATCCGGCGCGGTCGCGATGTCCGTGGGCAGCTTCACACCCGGTCGCAGGGTGAAGGTGTACGGTCGGGTCGTGCCCGTGCCGTCGTTGCTGGTGCGGGTCACGCCCAGGGTGGTTCGGTCCATGCGCAGGGCATCGCCCGGCACGGCTTGGGTTCCACCCGGCTGTCGCCAGTAGGTCAGTTCCGCCGTGCGGTTGCGCTGCGGGTTGAGCGGGAACACCTGGAAGGCCGGCGAGCGCGGGTCGTGCACCGAAGCCACCGAGCGGTAGTTCGCGCCATTGATCGCGTTCACACGCACCAGGGTCGGGCGGTACTGCACGAACAGGGCCATGTTGCTCGGGATCGTCGCACCGCTGAAGGTGACGCTGCCCGATCGCGTGTCGATTAGGACTTCCCCGCCCAGGACGGTGTCCGCCTTCACCAGGCCGGTTTCCCGGTCGCCGGTGTAGTCGCCCGCCGGATCCAGGATGGACACGAACGCGCCGGTGTTATCGCGGCGGAAGATGTCAATCCGTCCGCCATTCGTCGGCGTGATCGCGCCTCGGTCCAGGCTCCATAGGATCCCCGGCGCCCAGAACTTGCCGCTGTTGCGGTCCAGCGTGATGCGCTCGACTCGGGTACTGAACGGTCGGAAGCCGCCCCGGAAGTCCGGGATACCGCCGCCGCGCGTGGCCACTTGGCCAAAGTACACGTCGGAGTTTTGGCGACCACGCACCACACCCGTCACGGCCACTTCATGCCGCAATTGGCCCTGCACAAACCGAGTGCTCACCGAAGGAGCGCCGATTTGGCTGAACACATCTTGCAGCTCAATGCGAGCCGGAGGCGTCATCACGGCACCATTCAGCACCGAGAAGTTGAGGGCCGCGCCGTTGTTGCTGGAGGTCATGTAGTACACGACGGCCGTGCCACTGGCCACCACCACGCTCGGGCGTGATTTTTCGGTCTGCGGATCATCCGGCACCGTCGCCGAGTTCACCGTGCTCAGGCCCGTGCCGTTGCGTTCCATCGTGTCCAGCACAATCCAGCTGCCGTTGCGGGTGTTGCCCGCGCCGTCCGAGAACTGACCGCGACCACGATAGGCCAGCGGAATCTGGTTCGTCGTCGTACCCGCCGAGGGGAACGCAGCCGCATCAAACGAGGCCGTAGCCGCATTGAGCGTGAAGCCCGTCGGCACCGGCAGCACCGTGGTGACCGGAGCCGTCGGCAACGCCACGCCCGTGCTGTCTTGCATGAACGAAGGCACCGCCAGGAAGTCCATGAAGTCGCGCATCGGCGATTCGGTGTAGCCCGGATAGTTCGTCGCGCCCGGCGTGGTGTTGGCCACGTAGATGCGAGAGGTATCCGCCACCGTCAGGTTGGCCGGGTTCACCGGACCCGGCGTGTAGGCCGGGTTGTTGCCAACGTCCTTGCGGTTCGACGCCCACGCCAGGAACACCGATCCGTCAAGGAACCGAGTGACCGACGGGTGGGTGTTGGTCCACTGGAAGTTCGGCGCCGTGTTGAACAAGCGCTCCACAATCGTCGAGCCCTTCGTCGTGGCCGTGTTCGTCACCCGAGCTTCGCGCACCGTAAAGGAGAACGTAAAGCCCGGTTGCGAGAAGACTTCCGTGGACGCCATCACCGGCAGCGTGAGACCGCTCACCGGGTCAGCGATGTTGTTGGTCACGTCGTCTTCGAACACGAACATCTTGCGCGTGTATTGACCCGAAGGTGCCCCGAACGGCACGGCGGTGGACACCTGAGCATCAATGCTCGGGATCGTCGCCGGGTTATAGAGCACGCCTTGCGTGGCCCGCAGGAACGGGTTGGCGCGGCGGATCGGGTTCATGCTCAGGCGCGTCGGCCCCGGATCACCCGGGCGCGGCTTTTGCAGGATGACGCGGCCGAGGGTATCCGAGCCTGCATCCGTTACCGGGATGAGCCGCGAGGGCGCAAACCGAGGATCGAGCGTGCTGATGACCATGGTCGCGGCATCGAACCAGCCCATGTCTTGCAGGTTGGTGCCGAACAATTCCACCGGGCGCGGACCTGCCGCGTCGGTGAACATCTTGGCCACCCGCAGGTTCAGCAAGTTGACGTTGCCTTCGTTGACCACGCCCACGGCTTCGTACTGGTCGTGCGACGCAAAGCCACCCAGCGGCGCCAACGGGTTCTGGTTGAACTCGTTGTTCCACGGCGTGAAGCCGGTACCGGCCGCCCACGGGTAGTTGTTCGCCGCCACGGCCCCATTCTTGAAGCCCGAGCCGGTCGGAATCGCGCCGAGGTCAACCGTCGGGGTTGCCATCGCCACGCGCTGGTCCACCGCCACGTTCAACTGCAGGAAGAAGTTGCGGAAGGACTGCGCGGCCGGCGAGAAGCCCGTGCGGCTGCCGTTATCCACGAAGACCACGTGGTCGCCCCGGTAACCAATCGCCGCGGGCGGCTGGTAGTTCGGGACATCCAAGAACAGGTCGAACTCAGTCGGCGCAAGGGTGCGCGTCAGGGTCGTGTTGTTGTTGTAGTCGGTGGACCGATAGGCCGTGAAGTTCGGTGCCGTATAGGCGGGCGGACTCAGCGTCACGCCGTTGCCAAACAGCGGGTTTTCGGTTTCCCCGTTGATTTCCTTCGCCGCGGCCAGGTTGTCCCGGCGGATATCCGGGTAGTCCAGGCTTCGGTTCGGGTTCGAGACCGGGTAGTCCTCCATATTGAGGTAGTTGACACCGGCGTTGGCCGTCAGCGGGCGGAATACACCCCCCGTGGGCGAGCCATCGTTGCGCCAGCGCGTATCGTCCGGCGCCATCTTGACGCCGCTCAGGCCGCGCGTGGGGCCGAACAGCAAGGTCAAGAGGCTGCGGTCCGTGGCGATGAGCTCACCAAGGCCCCGCGTGCCGTGGCCGACCACGTCGCCCTTGGCATTCTTGGCCGGGCCGACCGCACCGAGCGGCGCGTTCGGCTGGAGGTCAGACGCCGTACCGGTCGGGAACTGGTCGGTGCCGCGCGTGCCGTTGCGGGTCACAAGCGGTTGAGTCACGTCGGTGCTGAGACCCGCGCTGAACTGCACGCCGAACGCATTGTTCAGCGTGGCAATCGCCAGCGGGTTCGCCACGATGTAATCGTAGGTTGGGTCGACCGGGAGGATCGCCGGCTTGGGCAGCGCAACTTCCGGACCGGAGCCCGCCGCGTTGCCCGTAAACACCGCCCGCGCTCGCAAGAAGTTCTTGCCCGAGACCACGCTCAGGCCGCCCGTGGGCAGGAGCGGGATCTGCTCCAGCACAATCCGGTCGGTCCCGGCGTTGTAAACGCCCGGCACGATCTGGCGAATGGCCAGCCCGCGTTGGTTGCTCGCGTTGGCGTTACCCTGGTGGCGCAGTTGCACCGTGTAGGGCTGGCCACCCAGCACCGGGAGCTGGTCAATCATGACGTGCAGGGTTTCCCCGAACTCGAACGTGCGGCGCGTAACGTTGGCCTTGGCCGCGTCCACTTGCGCTTGCGTCAGAGTGCCGGCTTCGTAAGCCTGCTGCAGAGTTTCAAAATCTTGCGGCGTGATCAGGTTGAAGTTGCCGGGTTGAATCGCATCGCGCAGATTCTCGAAGTCCGGATCGTTCTCGCTGATGTCCTGGTTCGCCGGGGGAGTCCCGCCGCGCAGGCCGAAGATGTTGAAGTCATCGATCGAGTTGAAGGCATAAAGGAAGCCCGATTCGTCGTTGGCGTACATCCACGACTGCGGGTCGCCGGTCTGCCAGCCACCCGCCGCCAGGCCCGCATTCATCGTGCCCGTGAGCGTGGTGGAGGTCACCGATCGGTTGCCTTGGCGGTTGACGCTGCCGTCGCACAGCAGGCCGACAATGCGGCCCGTGCTCAGCGGCACCATCACCATGGGCACGTTGTTTTGGAGCGCACCCACGTTGTTGAAGACCGTGCCGTAGAGGAACGTCATGTTCCCGCCGCCGGCGGCCGCCAGTTCGAACGTGCGGAACAGGACGTTGCCCGTGGCCGGATCAAGGGCCGCGAACTGACCGGACTGGTCCATCACGTACAAGATGTCTTGGCCGACAAACGCACCGCCCGGACCCGTGATCTGCGAACCCGGCACAAAGAGCGGGCTCACCTTGCCAAAGGCACCGAAGTCCACGGTGGTGCCGACGGTGGTGTTGGTCACCGACCACAGCTCCGCCCCCGTGTTCATATCCAGGGCCGTCACGCGGCCGAAGGCCAGATCACCGGCTCCTTGGCCACGGGCCGAGGTTACGTAGATGCGGCCATTGGCTTGGTCCACCACCGGTGCCGATTCGATCGGACCGTAGGGTGTGCCCGCCAGCGGCGGCTGCGCCCACTGCACCGTGGTGGTGCGCGTGGTGGTGTTGCCCACGGCGTCCAGCGCATAAATGCGGCCTTCCGGAGTCGGGACAACCACGAGGTCACCAATGCCCGCATTGGCAATGGCCACGGAACCGAACTGCTGGCCAGGAGCCACCGGGAGGCCCGGTTGGTGGTTCAGGGTCGGGTTCGTCGGATCGTAGTCATTCGGCCACGTCCAGCGGCGCGTGGTGGAGCCATCGCCCCGCCCCGCCATATCCAGCGAGTAGACCTTGCCGTTGCGAGCCGTGATGTAAAGCGCATCCTGCCCCGCAATGTTGGCTACGGCCGGCGAACTCGCGTCAAAGCCCGTCGGGGCTTCGGCGATGCGGTCCGGACCGTCTTGGGTCGTGTCGTCGTTGGGGTCACCCGCCGGGATTTCGCGCGGGTACGTCCAGTAAGTCTGCGGCGCGTTGCCGGTGTTGACCTCCCCGTGGGCGTCAATCGCGGCGATGGTGCCGTTTTCGCGCGCCACAATCATGACGTCGCGGTTCACCAGGCCCGGAGCCCGAACTTGAGTGAATCGAGCCAGCGGAGTGCTGGAGATGCTGAGGTCGGACTGCGTAACGAAGCGCACAGCGTCGGCCACCACGAAGCGGCCCGCGTCGCCCGTCGACGAGTTCATGATCTGAACGTTCAACGGCTGCGTGAGCAGGCTGTCATAGCCCAGGGCCCCCGGCGAAGGCAGGCGCACCCACCCCGAAGCGGCGGTCTGGTCGATCTGAACCGTATCAATGAGGGTCGCGCCCTGATAGATTTCGATGTCTACATTGCGCGCAAGGGGGCTCAGCGACACCGGCGGGATGAAGACATCCACCTGGTAGGTCGCGGGGCGTAGGGTCGGGAAGTAAGCCACGCGGCCCAGGGTGCCTGGACCGGTCGCCACCGGAGAAATCTGCGCGTTGACGCCGTAGAAGCCCGTCAGCACGCCCGGACCCGCCGGCGCGAACTGTGGCGAAGCCGTGGCTCCCCCGTTCAGGTCATCCACCACCACGCGCTGGTCGCCGCGCCGAATGCCGACGTTCGCCGGAATCGGGCCGCTCACATACGTGCTGAGGTCATTGGCGTAACGAGTTCGTTCCGTGGTGCTCGAATCCGCAGGGCGCTGCACGGGCCACGACCACGCGATGCTGGGTTCACCGAAATTGCCCGGCAGGTCCACGCGCTCGCTGTCGTAGGTGTAGCTCGTTACCACGCCCATGTTGTAGGTTCGGTTGAGCGCGCCAAGGAAGGATTCTTCGATGCGGCTGGCAAAAACGCGTCGCGGGTATTGCGGCGCGCCACCCAGCGGGTTCACTTGAACTTCGTGCACCACCGGCTGGGCGACGTAGCGACCGGCCAGAGGACCAGCTCCGCTCAGCGAAGCTTCGTCGGCGTAAACCAACTGTTGGCCCGGCTGCGCATTCGGATCGCGGAATCCGCCATCCGGTCGGCGCGGGGTGGTGTTGTAAAGCGTGAGGGTAAGCGTGGTCCCGGTAGGAACAAACACCACACTGGTGTCGGCCCCGCCGTTACCCAGGCGCACCGAACCATTGAAGAGGTCGGCGTCCACCACATCGGTGACAGCGCCGCCCACGGCCCCGGTCACCCGGTAGACGTAATACTTTTGCGGGAACCACAGGTTCAGCGGCGCGCCGCCGCCCAGGTCGGTCGGACCGACGGGCAGGTTCACGCGGAGTTCGTACTCTTGGCCGGCGGTGAGACCGGTGAAGTTCCAGGTGTAAGTCGAGGTCGCCCCGGCGGTCGGGTCGGTATTGCTCGTCGCGGCCTGCGTGGTGGCGTAGCGATACGCCGGACCCGTGCCAATGACGGCAAAGCTCGCGCGCACCAGGGTGGTGGGCAACGGTTGGTTCCAGTTCGCCAGCGGCACCCCGGCCGCGCCCGCTTCATCGTTATCGATGGAGATGCGGCTGAGGTCAGCCGGATCCCACCAACGGAGGAAGCCGCGGCCGAAGTCATTGTAAACCTGGCTCGAAGTGGCCCCCGGCGTGCTGGGAGCCAAGCTCGGCAACCCTGAGCGACCGGACGTGCTCATCAGACCCTGATAGTCTTGAGGCACGGCAAGGCCCGTCAGGGCGAGAAGGGCCAATCCGGCCCCCCAACGCGTCCACTTCTTCTTCCAATCGTTCATCGAGAACTCACTTTTTGATGCCATCAGTCGGTCTCCGCGAACACGGGGTTCGAGATGCCGCGAATGCCCTGCACCGGGGGCAGTTCGAACTTGACGCTCAGCGAACTGAAGCCAAGGTTATAACGAGCCAGGCTAAAGCCCGGAGTGTTCGGCGCGGAGGCAAAGGTGCCATCCACCACCACGACTTCGCCGTTGTAGAGGGCGCCCGTGCGGCTGCTGCCGGCATAGCCGTTCACAATCAGCACGTCGCCACTATCCATGCGGCGGGCGTACATCGGCCGGAACTGCTGCGGGTTGCTGCCCAGTTGGCCGGTGTTGACGTTGCCAATTACGGCCGGCTTTTCCGCCCCATCACGCGGCCGACGCATGCCAATGAAGGCATCGTTCGGCAGCATCCAGCGCACCGCCCAGTTGTCCGGCGTGCCCACCGGGTCCGGTTGGGCAATTTCGTACACGCCCGTCGCGTCGGTCAGCATCACGGCCAGTTGGTCGTTGCCGCCCACCGTGACGTAGCGCAGGGTGACGGACGTGAGGCCCGCCATCTTCTTGCGGCCCGCCGGGATCGGCGCCGGAGGCGTGTTGAAGTTCCACGTATTCGGAGCCCCCGTGGGGCCGAGGTACGTATTGGCTTCAATCTGCGGCATAGCGAAGTCTCTGATGACCACCGTGTTGGTGCCGTCATAGACCACGACGCCGCCGTTGCCACTATTGGTATCCGTCGCTTGGAACGTCGCATCGAGACCGAATCCCGCGCGGCCGGGTTCCACCAGGCCAAAGCCCAGCGCCACCACGACGCGTCGGTTCACCCCGGTGCCCCGGGTCACACGGCCAATCGAGTTGTAGGCAAAGCGCTTGCCGCTCAGCTCTTCCGGCGTGTGCCAGTAGAGCACACCGAGGGCGCGTTGCACGCCTTCCGGCGAGTTGTACTGCACCACATCGCCAATGCGACCCGTGAACGGATCCTGAGCGTAGCGGTCCACCAGTTCGACGGCGCGGTTGTTGCCCGTGTCGGCGATCAGGTAGTGCACCCATCGCTCGCGCGGCTGCGGGTTGCTGAACGGGTTGTTCGCCGCATCCACCGATTGCTCGAAGGTCACCACGTCGCGCGGCGTGCGCAGGTCCACGGTTTGCGTGGCCACGTAGCCGTCCGGAATGTAGTTCTGGTCCACCAACATGCGGCGGATCGTGCGGACTTCGCGGCCCGAGGCGTCCATGCGGACGACGCGGTTGTTGCCGGAGTCAGCCACCAGGGTCGAGCCATCACCCAGCGGGTAGGCGCGCCACGGATCGCTCAGCGGCACCTCGCGGCCCGCGTTACCAATCGGTTGCTGCGAGCCCGTGTTCAGGGTCGTCAGGGTCGCCCACAGCGGGTTGCCCACGCCGTCAAAGCGGCCCACGCGGCCTCGGTCCGCCACCGTAAAGTCGGCGCGGCGGAAGGCGAAGAGCCCGTTGGTCGATGTCACGCCCAGCGTGCCGTTGCCGGCGGCCAAGCCCACCACGTTTGTGTCGGGCAAGGCGGCTTGGAGCAGACGCACGCGCAGGTCATCAAAGCTCTGGATGCCTTGCGTTTGCGGCCAGCGGACGGCTTCGGCTTGTTCCAGCGCCCCCGTGGGGTTCAGCGCCGAAAGCTGCGTCATCCACGGCTTGCGCGGATAGGTTGCCGGGAAGGACGAGTCTTCCGCCGAGCGGAGGAAGCGGTCGTTGCTGGCTACCGCGCCATCAAAGGCGAAGAGCAGGCCATTTTCCACCAGCGGGAAGCTGAATCCAGCCGTGAGCAGGCCCGGCAGAACGCTGGCGCCGCCCACGTAGACGGTTTGACCCGCCAGGACCGGACCGGTTTCCGCACGGAGACCGTTCATCACCGAGTACCAGCGGAGCGGGCTAAAGCGACCCGCCGCCAGACCGGTGACGTAACCCGCCGCCGAGTCATCGCCCAAAGCTTCCGGCTCAATCACCGTTTCTTGGCTACCGTTGACCACCAGGGTCACCGGCAGGCTCGAAGAGATCGAATCCAGGATGCGTCCGGCGCGCACGTTCATCGCCGATTCCAGCGTAATGCGCGTCGTGCCATCGCTTTGGAGTTGCGACGTGAACTGCCCTCCGGCAATCACGCTTGAAACTTCGGGGATCGCCTTGTTGGTGCTGCGCGAAATGTCTTGCTGACGCAGGGTGAGTTGCGCGTTTTGGGGCAAGGCGCTCGTGATCGTGAATTCCAGCGGACCCGGATCGGCTTCCAGCGCCACCAAGATGGTGCAGGCCGCATCGGAGCCCGGGCCGAAGATGGTCTTCGTTCCGCGCGCGGTGATAAACACCGTATCGCCCTTCACCACCGGGTTCCCCACCAGGTTCATTTGGCGCATGGGCCGCTGGAGGAACGGGATGATTCGAAGGAGCCCTTCGTAGTCCACAAACGTGGCCGGGAAGTTGACCGTGGTGCCGCCATTGACCGTGTACGAGTGGAAGTCGTACATATCCCAGCGGTAGACGAGGCGGAAATCGCCGCGACCGACTTCCTTCAGGTTGAAGAAAGTGCCGCCGGTGGTTCCGGCCGCCGCCGAGGTGTTCACCAAGACGTTACCGGTCGCCGTAAGCACCGGGGCGCCCAGCACGCGTCGCGTATTGGAGGCATCGTCCGGGAATTCGAGGTTGCCGCGCACGAAGCTGTCGGCCGGGACGCCCCCAAAGGCGCCCGCCTGACCCCAGTCCACGGTGTAGTCAATGCGCCAACCGATGTCGTCCGCCGGGTTGCCCGGGGTGGACGTGCCATCGAGGTCCAGCGCAAACGGGTTGAGACCCGTGAGGCCGACCCGCAGTTCGCCATTCGCACCCTGAGTGACCGTTCCGTTCAGATACTGGGCCATGCCCGCATCCGAGAACGTGGAGCCATCCGGGAACAACATGGTGACCTTGAGGCCGAGTTCCGAAGCCGGAAGGGCCGAAGATCGGATGACCACCGGCAGCCCTTGCAGGCTTGCGCGGGTGGAGAGGCTGATGAACGGCCCCAGCACGCGGCGCTGTACCGGCGGTTCGCTGCGGGCGCCCAGCCAGATGCTGGTCATTCCCGCCGGCGTCGGTACACCGAAGTTGTTCGGCTTGGTACTGACATAAACCACGCGGTCGAGGCCCCCCGAGGAGTCTTGAATCGGGATGTAGCCCAACGTCGGGCTCGCACCCGGCTGCTTGAGGCGCGGCGCGGCCGTGATCTGCCACGGGTTGCCGATGTTGATACCGGTCGCCGTATTGAGGTCCATCAACCACACGCGGCCGGTTTGGTCGCTGGCGCGGGTGTCGGCGACTGCCACGAGGTTCTCGTGCACGGTCGGCGCGTAGGGTCCGTCCGGGTCGGCCAGGCTGGGCGTGGGCGGAGCCACGTTCGCCAGCAGGTCACCAGTGGTGAGGTCGTAAACCCGGACTTGACCATTGGCCAGAGTCACCCACACTTGCCAACTCGCCACGTTGCCGAGGCTGTTGATGAGGGTGGTGGCCCCGTTCTCAATAATCGTGGCGGGGGAGGTTTGCCCCAGGCCCACCACTTCCCACACCAGGTCGCCCTGGGCGTTCAGCGGATCTTCGATGCCATCGTCATCGTTCCCGTCGCGATTGAGGTCGCGGCCGGTTTGCGCGTCGAAAACTTGGAGGCCGCCGTTGTTGGTGGTCACCATGTAGCCGCCCGCAATCGAAGGCGGGTTGGCATTGGTGAAGCCGCCCGGGAACGGTTCCGTAAACTTGCGCAGGAGCGGCGCGCTGATATTGACCGCGCTAGCCCCCGTGTTGCGGCTGCCGCCTCGGCTACCGTTGAAGTCGCTGTTGAGCGCCACCACGTTCAGCGCGAACTTGATCGCACCTCGGTAGCCGGCATCTTGCACCGCGCCAAAGCTGTTGTAGCGCCAGTTGTTAAAGTCCACGGCCCCCGTGGCTGGGTTGCGGCCCCGGTTGAGGGTCGCCGTGATGCTTCCGGTCGTCACCACCATGGCGCCTTGGCCCAGGCGGGCCACCGAGATGGTGGATCCGTTATTGAAGCCTGCCACCGCCAAGAAGCGCGCGCTATTGGCCACGTGACCGGCGTAAAGCAAGTCTTGCAGGGCGATCGGCGCCACCGGCGTGCTCGCCAGCAGGGTCGAGCTCGTCATCGCCCCGAGATCCGTATTGTTCAGGCGATTCGGCGAGCTGAGGAGCGGGTGGTTGAAGTCCGCCCCGAACGGCCCGACGGACGGGTTCAGCTCGAAGCCGTAGGGATAGCCGCTCACCGGGTCCGGCTGGCTGCCATCAAAGTTGTCGATCCAGAGGGTGCCCCCTTGGTCAATGTAGTTGCGCAGGCGCTCGCGCTCGCGGCCCGAAACCGCGTAGCCTTGGCGCGGGCTCATCACCAGAATATCGAACTGGCTGAGAGCCTCGTCCGAGACGCTGGAGAGCGGCACTTCCCAGTACGGCGCATTGTTCTTGGCCATCTGGGTGCCCGCCGCCGGCGTCGCCGGGTCAATCAGCGACCAGCGCGCAGCATCCGAAGCGGAAAGCGTGGTGCGGCCCAGCGGATTGACAAAGCTCCAACCCGCCGGCTTGGTGCTGGCATCGTTGTCCAGGATCCAGAACAGGTTCGGCGAACCGTGATAGACCGGTCCCCCTAGCCCGCCCAGGCGGTGGTTGTCAATGAGCAACGTCCCCGCACGAATGGGCGTGGTCCGCCGGTCGTAACTGACCGGCTGACCGAACGCTACCAGGCTGACGGCCAGGATGGCCGTGCTAGACACCAATCGATTCCATTGCATTAGGGGTTCACCTCACCGAAGTACATGAGAGTTGGGCTGACCGGCAGGCGCGGCATCGGCGGCAACGGTTGTCCGTTTTCGTTGACCCGCAAGGGGGCCCCCGCCACTTGGCCACGGCCCAAGACCGGGTCGTAATTCACTGAGAAGTTGGGGACGGTCAGCCATCCGGGTTGCGCACCGGATTCGTTGACCCACGCCGCCGGGATCTGCAGACCACTCGAGCCGATTTGGCCCGGGATCCAGCCCCACTTGGCCTTCCACTTGATCTGGTCGCTCATCGGCGCCGGCATGTTCTCGCTCAGGCTGCCGCGAATGCTGACCCGCACGGCCACCGGCTCGCCGTAGAACGGCGTGGTCGGATCGACCCCGAAGGTGCGCCAACGGTTCTCGTTGCGCTCGTCGTTCGTGGCGCCCAGCGTCTGCCAGTTGGCAAAGGTATCGGCGGAGTTGCCGTTGAACGAATCGCCCGGAATGACATAGAACGAACCTTCTTCGGCGTAGAGCGCCGCTTCGATGCGGATGTCATGCGGGGTGATGACCGTGCGGCCGTTCACCAGGTTCTTGTTGGGCGTGCCGCCCGGACCGTTCAAGCGGAATCGCAGGAACGTCGGGTCGTTGACGGCCAGTTGCAAGTCGCCACCGGGGTTACCGGCGGTGCTTTCCAGCAGGCGCGTGGCCAGGTTGTAGCCCGCCCAGGAGCCGCCCGGCTGGTACAGCGGCGTGCGCAGCACCTCGTAGCGCGGGAAGGCGTTACGGGCCGGGTCCGTGTGACCGTGCATCGGGATGTTCGCCGCCGGGGCAAAGAACGGGCTCGCGCCGTTGTGCGTGAACACGTTCGGGCCAAACGTCAGCGTGGTCGGGAAGAGCATGCTGCGCCAGCTTCCACCGGCCGCCGAAGCGAACGGCTGGGCCGCGAAGTCCATGGAGAAGAAGGCCGGACCGTTGTCATCCGCCGCCGTCGGCGTCAGGAGCCAGTTGCCGTAGTTGGTGCCGGAACCGGCATCCGCGTACGTTTCGGCGTAGGTGCGCCAGGTTGCCGGGTTGTTCGGGTTGGCCGCCGGGTCCAGCAAGAGCTCGGTTTCCATCGTCGCCGTTTCGTTGGCACCCACCACCAGTTCGTAGGGGTTCGGGGTTTCCGGAAGCGGGCTCGCGCTCTTAGCGGACACCGTTTCACCCGGGGCCGGGCCAAAGAACATCGTCGTGTTCACGGCAATGTGGTCGCGGGCCATCAGGGCAATCGCCGAGCGGCTCGGGCGCTGGAGCGTCGCGCCGTTCTCTTGCACCACACCCTTGGTCACGCTGCCTTCAATGTAGATGGTGCCGTCGGCCACGACCGAGAGCTGGTGATCCGTGGGAATGACGCCCCGGACCCGCACGTCGCCTTCGAAGAAGATGACGCCATCAAACGGCTGGCCGTTGTTGCGGAAGTCCGCATCGGAGAGCGAAGCGGCCGGCAGGGACACCAGCGCGGCGTGCTGAATGCTGTTCAGGATGAACGGACGGAAGACGCCGCTGCCCACCGGGTACTCCACGGAGCGCACGCGGAAGCGAGCGATCGAGGAACCCGTGTTGCCACCGTTGGCGTTGCGCCACACCGGACTGGCACTGCGGTTGTCGCGGATGATTTCGAAGCCATCCGGGCGCAGACGCAGGTACGGAGCGATGGGCACGTAGAACGGCCCCATCCAGCCCTTGCTTTCCGCCCGGTTGGGGTTCAGCCAGTCGCTGGGCAGGTTACGCACCGCACCGAAGTCGGAGCGATTGTCATCCGAGATGTTGCCGCGTTCCGGCGAGTCCACATAGATGTTGCGGCCCAGACCGAAGCGACCGATGTTGCGCCCGTTGACGAACGCCCCGCTGCTGCGGGTCATGGTCACGTAGCGGGTTTGGCCCGTTTGCGGGTCCACACGCAGGGTGGTCGGGGGTTCCTTGCGGCCAATGGCGCGCGGGAAGCCTTCGCTGTCCGGGGTCGTGAATGCGTCGCGAACGATCGAACCGACCGTCGAGAAGTTGATCGACCGGCTATCGAGCTGGTTCGCACCGATGGCCACCGGGGTCGCGGCCGTGTTCACGGCATTCCAAGTCGGCGTCCACTGGTCGCCACCGCGATCGTAGCTGTAGCGCGTGACCAGGAACGAAGCCAGGCTATTGGCAGGGCGAATCTCGCCCGCCACGGCCCAGCGCTCGCCGAGGCCCGAGTTGAGGATGAGTCGGTTTTGACCAAAGATGGTCAGGTCCGCGTTGCTCCACAGGGAGCCGCCACCCGGCACGTTCGCCCAGCCGCTGCTGGCACCCGGCACCGCGCCGGGAGCGCCCACGCCGTAGGTGCTGTAGTTGGTTTGCGGGTTACCACCGCCGTCGTAACCGACGAGCTGCCCGCCGTATTCGACGTTGAGGCCCACTTGGTCAATGACCGGCGCGGCCGCATTGTTGCTGGCGAGGGGGAAACCGACTTCGGCGGCCCGGCTCACGTTGAACTTGTTGGTGATGTAGCGCGCGTGTTCCAGCAGGCCGATGCTCGCAAAAGCCATCAGCTTCTTGGTATCGGCAAAGCCCACATCAATCGCCTTCAGGCGGCCAAGCGCGGCATCGCGAGCGGCCACGGAGGCGTAGTTTTGAATCTGGATCGACTCGCTCAGCGCGCGGCTGGGGTCAATGCGTCCGTTCGTCGTGATGCTGCCGGGGCGACCTACGGTTTCGATCACGATCAGGTTTTGCGCCAGGCCCGGTTCGCGCAGGAGACCCGTCGGGTTCCCTACGGCACCGAAGTCGCCCGGGGCGTAGCGCACTCGGACGAGCACGCGGCCCTTTTCGTAAAACACGCGGCTGTAGGCACCCAGACCATCGGGGCCACCGTTGTCGGCCATCGTCGCGCTCCAGGGGATCGCCGAGGCCGGGCGCAGGTAGAGCGCGTCGGGGTCGCGGGTGTCATCCCCCGTCACGCTGGGCGGGGTCAGGGCCGGACGCCAGTCGGCGCCCAGTTCGCTGTTCAGGAGCTGCGTGTGCGCCAGGCGCGCCCCGGCTTCCGCCAGGTCCGTACCAACGGTGCGCTGAGCGGCGCGACCCGCTTCGGTGATATTCCGCGAAACGATTCCCGCGAAGGCGGTCCCCAGGATCAAAAGAATCCCGAGAATGATCACCGCAATGACAAGGGTCTGCCCTTGTTCGCGGTTCGGATGCATTGTCCGTTTGGAGTTCATGTTCCTTGTTCGTCTCACCGGATGAAGTTGCGCACGTCCGACGTGCCCTTGAGCGTAATGCTTTGCGGTTCGGGGTTATTCGACTGCGGGTAGTTGCGGATCGTCAAGACGAATTCCATCACTTCCGAGCTGTCGTAATCCACGGCCACGATGTCGTTAGGCTCCGTAAATTGGAAGCGGTAGCTGACCGAGATGTTCCCGGCGGGGAGCGGCTCGTTCTTGTTCGAGTTCAACTCGAGGTAGCCCGCGCGGTAGGCCGCTTGGAGGAGCACCTGGCGGACATCCGTAGCGACGTAATTACTCGGGTTGTAGAACGTGGCGGCTTCGGCGGGCGTGATCACACCCAAGGCCACCCAATCCGGCTCACGCTGGTGAACGTAGTTGATGATGTACTGGTTCGGGCCCACGGGACGCTGAGTCACGCGGGTGTAGCGCACCGGCCGACCATAGGTCGTGCCCGGGCGTTGGTCCGGACCAATCACGATTTCGCTACCCGGCACGATCGCCGCGCGGCCAAAGCCGAGCGTCGGGTGCAGCGGGCCGACCGTACCGTCCGGCATGGTGGCCAGACGCAGGTCGAGGAATCGCTTCGCGTAGTCTTCGCGCGGCAGGCCGGGGAGGCCCAGCGTGTTCCACTGGTTCCACAGCACGTTAAAGCGCGTGTTGATTTGGCCGCCGGTGGCGTCCCAGGTACCGCCGAACACTTCCGTATCCGGGGTGAGGGCCGCGCCCGTGGGGCCGAACGGCATGTTGCTGTTAAACGGCGTCGGCACACCGGCGGTGATGTCGCCCATTTCGCGCACGTCGAAGCTTGCGGTCACTCGTCCGCCGCGCGGATCCGGGGCCACCGGGATAAAGTCGCGCACGATGGCGGCATTGCCGAGCCAACCACTGCGGCCATTGGCGGCCGCCACGGCTCGGCTGAAGGCGTAAGGCACGCCGCTGCCGGCATCACGCAGGTACTGCGTCACGTCGAAGACTTCAACGCCGCCCGCTTCGTTGGTCACGGTGGGGTCGATCCAGTACATGCTGGTGTTGTCGCCCACGCGCGGCCGACCGATCAGGTACGGCTGGTTCGCGCCCAAGGCACTGCTGGCCCAACCGTTCTTGACATCACCCGCCAGGCGTTGGCCGGGGCCGCGCCCGTAGGCGGCGGGTTCCAGGCTCGGCAGAATGCGTAGGAACAGGTTGCTCCAGGCGCCGTAATCGGTGCGGAACACGTCCGGACCGACCTTGTCGGCATTAAAGGTTTCTTCACCCGTGCGCACGGCCAGTTGGCCCGCGGCGGGTTCGTTGCTGATGCGCGTCGGTTGGAATCGAACCAGCGGCACGAGTTGCGGCACGTTGCCGTTGTAGGCCACCGTGCGTCGTGCCCGGTCGTACACCGGCATGATCATGTCGAAGCGGCTGACTTCCGTCACCACTTGGGCGCGGCTCAGCCAGTTGCGGACCATCTGGTCCTTGTTCGGCACGCCGGGGGAATCCCAGCCCGGGACCGGACCACCATAGGCGCCCGCCAGGGTGCCGTCGGGCACAAAGAAGTTCAGGTCATCAAGCAGCGGGCCGCGCGTGGTGGGGTCCGTGTCGTTGTCCTGGTCAAAGAAGAGGTCGGCGTCCACCACGTAGCGCGTGGTGGCGGCATCCCATTCGTACACCGGCACTTCGGCGCGGAACAGGACGAACAGGTTGTCGCGGCCACCGGCTCGCTGCATCAGCAGGCCGTCGTAGGGGTTGTTGTAGGTCGTGAACGGGTCGCGCAGACCGACGAAGTAGCGCACCAGGGTCTGGCCGCCCGCCGCCGGGAAGTTGGGGTCACCCTTCGGGGCGCGCAGCGTGGGGTCCGCCTTGCCCGTGTCGGGGTCAATGTAGGCTCGGTTGCCACCGGGGCCGGTCACAAACGCAGCGGGGTCGCCCTCGGCCGGCTTGTAGAAATCGAGCTTGACGCCTTCGAGGCGCACCAGTTCGGGGGCACCGTTTTGGCCCGGCACCACCACGTTCAGTGCCCCGCCGTCGCCGTTGTTGTCCCGCACGTCAGTGGCGTTGCCCACTTCGCGTTCCAGGCGAGCAATCAGGGTTCGCGCCCGGTTCTGGCCGTCGGTGAAGGCCTGGGCTGCCCGCGTGAACTGGAAGCCCTGGATAACCGGAACGAAGATGATGGTGAGCAGGATGGCCGTGATGGCCATCACTGTGATCAGCTCAATGAGCGTAAAGGCTTTCTTTCGATTCATGCGAATCATCGTTCCGTCCCTCGCACCGCAAAGCTCTGGGTTTCCGTGCGGCGGTAAGACCGCTGCCACTCCTCAAGCCGTGCGTAGTTTGTCGGTCCATCAGAGACGAGGCGGAAGAACGTCGGGTTCCACAGCACGCGGACCTTCATCGAGGCCCCGCGAATGCCGCGCACGGCATAGCCTTGGCTGAAGTCGAACACGCTTCCGGCCGGGGCCTTGTCGCGGATATCTGCGTAGGCCAGGTTCAGGCCCGGCTCGATCGCGGTGATCTGGAACTCTTGTCCCTTCAGCACCTGCGCGCCCGTTCCGGTGTTGAACCACACTTCGTCAATGATCACTTGCTGCCCCAGGTCGGAGGGCGGGAAGTAGATGCGGAAATTGTTGCCAACGCCGTTGGTGCCACCGATAAAGGCTTCACCCGGCGCAAGACCGTTCGCGCTGAACCCGTACACCGGTCGGTAGTAGGCCGCCGCCTTGAAGGGCTGCACGCTCCACGCGCCTTGGCCACGGTACAGAGCCCGCACGTTGCGGCCGCTGATGTCATCCACCAGCACCGGGGCGGTCCACGGCGTGGCGTTGTTGCCCGTCGGGTAGCAGATGAAGGCGCTCAGGTCCGGGTTCGTGTTGTCCACGTCACGGAACTCGATGTAGCCGTTGGTCTTGTCCACCGCGTAAGCGCTGTCCGGCGACTGCGGGAAGCCCGGGGCGTTCGGGTTGTTATTCTCGTTGCCCAGGATCACGCCGCCCGTTTCCATATCGATCAGGATGAAGTCTTGCGAGCCCACCGTGCCCGTCACGTCCGGCGTGCTCAGGCCCAGGCCGGCGAAGTTGCGGCCATCCGGCTCCGTGCCGCTGCGCGGCATGATGCCATTGATGACCAGCTTGCGGGCCACCGAACCTTGCGTCGGCACGCGGAATTCGTCGCGGATGAGACGCCAGTCGAACACCGTGTAGTCGGTGCGGGCGAACAGCGGGGCTCGTCCGGCGCGGGTCGGCACCGTGGTCGAAGCGGCTTGCGGGTTGATGAGGATCTGACCCGTGCTCGGGCTGAGAACCTTGAACTGGTACGGATCCCCGCTGAACGGGGTGGCCACGTTCAGGCGCTCGAATTGGCGCTGGACGCGCACGCTCCACCAGTCGGTGTCGCGGTAGTTCGCGGGCACGTAGTTCGTGTTGCCGTTGATATCGGGCTGACCCACCAGTTGCGGCAGGCTGATCACCCAGTAATTCGTGGCCGTGGCTTCGTCCGTGCCGATGCGCGCAAACGGCGGCGGGGCGAGCGGGTCCAGAGTGATCGGGATGATCACTTCGTACTGGCCGGTTTGCACGCCGTCGTCGTAGTTGAACGAGAACGTGACACGGTAGCTGACGCGCTGCGCCGGGGCGATCCAAATCTGGTCTTCGCCGACAAAGTTTTCGTCATCCGTGTTGTTCGCGTCCACAAAATAGAACTCGTAGTCGCGGGTACGGCCCGGGCTCGGGAAACCGCGGCTGCGGTCGCCCCAGTTGCGCTGGTAGTCGTTGCCGTAGACCGTGAACACGCCCGCGCTACCGTCATCGTAGATCGGCGCAAAGCGCAGCGTCATTAGGCTGCCAAAGTCCAGCCCCGGCACGCCGTTATTGAGTCGTCGCGGACCCGGTACCGGCTGCCCCTCGCCGATAACGCGGTTGTAGAGGTTCGACCCACTCACCAGTGCCCAGTTCCCAATCGGATTGCCGTTGATGAGCACGTTGCCGTTCGCATCAATGTCGCCGCCCGCCACGCCTTGGTCCGGCATGAGGTTGGTCGTCAATCGGTTGGGATTGACCGTGATGACCACGCCGCCGACCGTGTAGTTGTAGTTCACGGGGACGATCATCTCGGGCAAGTAACCCGATTGGCCTTGGATGCGCTCAAGTTCGGCGCGCGCCAAGTTTTCCGCCTGGGTAATGGCCCGCGTGCGCTGAATGACATTCAAGCCAAGCGGGAAAATCTGGACCATCGCCAGGACGCCAATCAAGAAGATGACGATGACCACAAGCAGCTCGATCAAAGACGAGCCTTTGCGGTGGCGGATGGGTTGGGTGCTCTTCAATAGGGGCATAGCAATCCGAAGTCGGTAAAGAGAGGAGAGGGCCAGGGGCGCGGGATGCCGATTTACGGCATCACGCGCCAGGAGCGCTCATGAAGGAGTTTGGAGTCGTAGGGTCGCGCCGAGCCGCCCAGGAACAAGACGATGTCTTGCTTGCCAGCGGCCGGGTTGCCCCCGGTGTATTCGCGGTAGCCCGTGTTCCAGGTGATCACGGTGCTTTCCGGCGGTTCGGCGTAACCAAGCTGGCGCGGATCGTCGTCCGGGCTGCCTGAGGCGAGGCCAAACTGCGACCAGAACAGCGTGTAGCGGAGCTCGGTGCGCGTCGCGCCTCCGGCCCGGATTTCGCTCACGTCGTAGCCGCTAATGCGATAGAAGTTGGCGACGCCCACGGCGCACGGGGCGATGCCCCCACCAATGCAGACGTTGCCGTCCGCCGGGCCGTAGGCTTGGCGGGCACCGGCCACGTCATCCAGACCCGAGATCACACCGTCACCGTTGTTGTCGGTGAGAGCAGCCGTGCCTACCGGTCGCGGGTCGCGCGGCGGGTAGCTCGCTTGCGTGGTCGCGGTCGGAGCGTTGCGGTTCCAACTCGGAACGAACGTATCCAGCGACCCCACGCGCTTGGAATAAAGGAAGCTCTTGAGTTCGTTCGCGGGGATGACGTTGCCGGCATTCGGGCCACTGGTGTAGAGCGTCACGTAGCCCAGCAGTTGGGGCGGGTAGGCCCCTTGGTCCACGCGATAAAGTTGCAACGCGCTCCGGAGCGAATTCATATCGCTAAAGTCTCCATTGCGAGCGGCAGCTGCCTTTGACCGGGCGAAGACCGGAAAGATAATGGCCGACAGCAAAGCAATGATCGCAATAACGGTCAGCAGTTCAATCAGCGTAAAGCCGCGACGAGTTTTCATGTACATGTCCTCCCGGGACAGGCGTATGACGTCAGGAGCCCGACCCGGGTTCCGTCAGCCTTTCGTCACTGATCGTAAATAGCCCAGGATCAGCGCTTCTAGCGTCGGCCAGAAGAGCATGGCGCCCAGGGCTCCTACGGCCAAA
This sequence comes from uncultured Chthonomonas sp., assembly GCA_964509165.1. GTDB lineage: Bacteria > Armatimonadota > Fimbriimonadia > Fimbriimonadales > Fimbriimonadaceae > JAHBTC01. The sequence continues at coordinate 30,015 of CAZDWU010000014.1, forward strand.
TGAGGACCGAACGGAATCATCGTCAATTCTACTTGGTTCTCCTCCTCATCCACCGCTTCAATCGCATATGGATTTTCCTTGAACCACCATTCGTAGACCTTCGGCCAGATCAGACCCACGATGTCCATCAGCAAAACGTAGCCGATGCCGCACTGAATGAGCGACCCGATGCTTTCGGGCTCGTAATCCTCTTCCTCTTCTTCGGGGGCTTCCTCGGCGGCAGGCTTGCGCTTCTCCATCATCACGCGCAGCCACAGCGCCAGGATGCCAATCACGGCCCCAGAGATCACCGCGAGGCCAAAACTGGTCATCGCCATCATGGGGAACAGCACCGCCCCGATGCCCCGCGCCATCTTGATATCCCCGTGGCCCATGGCGTCTTTGCGGAATAGAATCCGGCCGAGGAACGCGATGCCCCACAGCACGCCAATGCCGGTGAGGGCGCCGGCCACGGCGCTGGGGATGCCCCACGTCCAGGCTTCCGGTCGGTTTTGGGCAATAAGCGCCCCGTTGTAGCCAATGCCGATGACGAACATCGCCGCATTGACTTCATCCGGGATGATGTAGTGGGCGATGTCGGTGAAAATGGCCGCCACCAGCGCCGCTGAGAACAGCGCGTACGCCACGAACTTGGTGGGGTCCTCGCCGATGCAGAGGTTTTGGTACCACAGCGCCCCCCACAGGGTACCGGTGACCAGCTCGACAAACATGTAGCGCGGCGCAATGGGCGCGCGGCAATGGCGGCACTTGCCACCCTGGAACGCCCAGCTAAAGATGGGAATCAGGTCCGCCGGGCCGAGTTGGTGCTTGCAACGAGGGCAAAAACTGTGCTTGGGTTCGGCGATGCTGAGGCCCCGGGGGAGCCGGTACACCACCACATTGAGAAAGCTGCCGATGGCGGCCCCAATAAAGAATCCGACAATGGTCGTCCAGACCGGAAAGAGCCCCTTATCCATGGGTATCGCCTGGGAGAATACCGAATCAAAGCAAACGGGGCGACTCCGCAATTGGAATCGCCCCGCAAGGATCGGCCGAAGGCCGTTCTTAGGTTTCGCCGGCCCCCGAGCTGAGAGATTCGATGACCTTGACCATCGGCATCATCATCGCGATAACGATGAAGCCTACGACGAAGCCGAGGAAGACGATGAGAATCGGTTCCAACGCGGCCGTCAGGGAGGCCAGGGTGGCTTCCACTTCCGCTTCGTAGAAGTCGGCGATCTTTTGGAGCATGAAGTCCAGCGAACCGGATTCTTCTCCGACCCCGATCATGTGCACGACCATCGGCGGGAAGAGGCGCGAGTCTTCGAGGGGCTCACCAATGCGTTCCCCTTCCCGGATCTTCGCACGGGCATCCAGCACCGCGTCAGCCATCACCGAGTTGCCTACAACCCCAGAAACCGTTTCCATCGCTTGCAGGATGGGGACGCCCGAGGTGAGCAGGGTGCCCATGGTGCGGCTAAAGCGCGCCATGCAGACCTTGTGGTGCAGCGGGCCAAAGACCGGAATCAAGAGCTTCATGCGGTCGGCCGCCCGGCGCCCGAAGCGGGTGCTGGTGAACAGCTTCCACGCAATCCACACCGTGACCACCGTGATGATCATGATGTGCCAGTTCTTTTGGAAGTTGGCCGAGAGGTCGATGAGGAACTTGGTGGCCGCGGGGAAGTCTTCGTCCTTCAGGCCGATGTCTTTAAACAGAGCGGCGAACTGCGGGACAACCCAAACGACGAGGAAGATCACGATGCCGATGGCGGCGATCATAACCAAGACCGGATAGGTCATGGCCGACTTCACCTTTCGGCGCAGGGCTACGTCCGCTTCCAAGAAGGCGGCGAGACGCTGCAGGGATTCTTCCAAAACCCCACCGATTTCCCCGGCGCGAATCAAACCGATAAACAGGTTATCAAACGTGCGCGGGTGGCGCTTCATCGAGTTCGAAAGGCTTTCGCCGGACTCCACGCGCTCGCCCAGGTCCAACAGGATCTTTTTGAGCTTGGGGTCCTTGGTTTGCCGCGAAAGCACGTCCAGACAACGCACCAGGGACACACCAGCGTCCACCATCGTGGAGAACTGGCGGCAGAACACGGCGAGCAGACCGCGTTTGACCTTACCGAAGTTCTTTTTCTTCGATTTGCCGGCCTTCTTGATCATCGTGACTTCGATGACTTCGAGGCCTTGCTCGGCAAACCGCTGCCTTAGACTCTGTTCGTCCTCGGCTTCGGCCGTACCCTTTTGCACGCCCCCATTGGGGTCGCGGAAGGAGTAGCTGTAGACAGGCATAGTGGTTTAGGTTCCTTTAGCGTCGCTGGGGACCCGTCGCCGGGCCTCCAAGGTTGATCATCTTCTTCAGTTCCTCGATGTTCTGGCAGCGCATCATGGCCTCTTCCAGCGTGATGATCCCCTTCATGTAGAGGTCACGCAGGCATTGGTCCATGCTCATCATGCCATGAGCCGCCGAGGTCTGAATCATGGACGGAATCTGGTGCGTTTTGTTCTCACGAATCAGGTTGCGAATGGCCGGGGTGGCCACCATGATTTCGTTGGCCGGGACACGGCCCGGGCCGCTCGCACGCGGAAGCAGCTGCTGGGCCGCAATCGCCACGATGTTGTTGGAGAGCTGAACGCGGATCTGCTCCTGCTGTCCTGGCGGGAACACGTCGATCATACGGTCAATGGATTCGGCCGCGTTGTTGGTGTGCAGCGTGGCAAACACCAAGTGACCGGTTTCCGCCGCGGTGATGGCGAGACCGATCGTTTCGGTATCGCGCATTTCACCGACCAGCAGCACGTCCGGGTCTTCACGAAGACAAGCGCGGAGCGCGTTGCTAAAGCTCTTGGTGTCCGTCCCCAGTTCGCGCTGGTTGATGATGGACTGCTTGTGCGTGTGCAGATATTCGATCGGGTCTTCGATCGTGATGATGTGCACGGCGCGGTTGACGTTGATGAAGTTGATCATCGCCGCCAGCGAGGTGGATTTCCCGGAACCCGTCGGACCGGTCACCAGGATGAGGCCGCGCGGGCGTTCGGTCAGCTGCTCCAGGATCGGCGGCAGGTTCAGTTCGCGCGCTGTCGGAATGCGGCTGGAGATCAAACGGAAAGCCGCGGCCACGGCGCCACGGTCGCGGTACAGGTTCACACGGAACCGGGCGCGGCGCGGGAGGGCGTACGAAAAGTCCAGTTCGTAGGTCTGCTCAAAGCGGGTGACCTGGTCGTCGGAGAGGATTTCGTACAGCATCCGCTGGGTTTGCTGCGGCGAGAACTTCTCGTAGTTCAATCGCTTGAGCGCACCGTCTTCGCGGATCACCGGCTCGGAGTCCACACAGATGTGCAGGTCCGAACAGTTCCGGTCCACCACCGTATTGAGGAGCTCGTCAATGTGCAAGTCCTCAAGGGTTTTGGGTTGGCCCACCGAACCCGCCGCCATCGGGGGCGCTTCAGTCGGAGCCTGTCCCGTCGGATTCACTACGGATGGCGGGATGCTGGATACGGGGGGAACGTTCGGTTCGCTCATTTTTCGATTGGTCTTTGAGAGTGTAGAGTAAGGGAGCCCCAGAAAAGTTCCCGGGGCTCGGAATTCGATTGTGGCTTAGAAGCCGGCGGTGAAGACCACGCGCATGACTTCTTCCGGGTCGGTCTGGCCCATAAGAACCTTCGCGAGACCGTCCTCACGCAGTTCCTTCATGCCTGCCGCCTTGGCCGCCATCTTCAAGTCGTTGACCGGGGCGCGGCGAGTCACCAGTTCGGCGATTTCCGCGTTCATCACCATCAGCTCGTGCAAACCGTTTCGACCCTTATAACCGGTCATGCGGTTGTCCTCGTGCGGGATGCCTCGGTAGAGCGTGACCATCTCGTCCGGATCTTCGAACTGGAATCCGAAGCGGCGCAGGTCGATCGCCGGAACCTCGTAAGGCTCCTTATGGTTGGGGTCGATTCGTCGTCCGAGACGTTGCGCCAACACACCGATAACCGTAGCGGAGATCAGGTACGGCTCCACGCCCATGTCCACCAAACGAATCGTGGCCGAAGGCGCGTCGTTGGTGTGCAGCGTGGAAAGCACCAAGTGCCCCGTAAGGGAGGCTTCAATGGCGATTTCGGCCGTTTCAAGGTCACGCATTTCCCCGACCATGATGATGTCAGGGTCTTGACGGAGGAAGGCGCGGAGGGCGGTGGCGAAGGTCAGACCGGCCTTCTTGTTCACCTGCACCTGGGCAAGACCGTTGAGCTGGTACTCAACCGGGTCTTCAACCGTGATGATGTTCACGCCCACCGTGTTCAGCTTGTTAAGCACTGAATACTGCGTGGTCGTCTTCCCGGAACCCGTGGGACCCGTACAAAGGAACATCCCGTTCGGCTGGGAGATCAGTTCGTCAATCAGCGCCTGGTTCTCGGGGGTAAAGCCGAGCTTGCTCAGGCCGACCATCGCGTTGCCTTTGTCGAGAATACGCATAACGCACTTCTCACCAAAGGGAGTCGGAATCGTCGAAACGCGCAGGTCATATTCCTGACCCTGGGTGCGGACTTCGATACGACCGTCCTGCGGAACCCGCCGTTCGGCGATGTTCATTTCCGCCATGATCTTGAGGCGGCTCAGGAGCGGCGCCTGCAGGTTCTTGGGAACCGTCATGGCTTCCATCAGCACGCCGTCAATACGGTAGCGGATGCGAACGCTCTTCTGCTGCGGCTCGACGTGGATGTCCGAGGCGCGGTCGTTAATACCTTGTTGGATCAGCGCGTTGGCCAGCTTGATGATGGGGGCCTGATCGGCCATATCCTCATCGCCTTCGCTCTCGTTCGTCGCGGCCTTGTCCGTGTCGCGCTGGACCTGCGCTTGGGCCATCAGGGCGCGGAAGTCCGCGCGTCCACCGACGTTGCCCGTGGCGGATGTACCCGCCGCACCGGCACCATTGGTGGTGGAGCCACCGTCTTCGCTCGTGGCCACGCCGCTGCTGCTGGCGTAGTTCTTGCGGATGGCATCCTCGATCGCCGCCGGGAGGGCGATGGCCGGGCGCACGCGGCAACCCGAAGCCAGTTGAATCTGGTCGATGGCCTCCAGGTTGTTGGGATTCTCCATGGCCACCCACAGGGTCATCCCGTCCTTCTTGACCGGAATGGCGTTGTGGAGCTTCACCAGCCGCTCGGGAACGATGTTCACCGCGCTGCTTTCAATCGAAAATCGGTCGAGGTCAACGAAGAGGTGACCCTGCTCTTGGGCGCGTGCTTCCATGATCTCACGCTCGCCCACCATTCCCAGATCCCGCAGGATGATGGAAATGTCCTTGCCGGTCTGCGCCTGAACCTTCGACGCCTCCTCAAGTTGTTCTTGCTTCAAGTACCCCTTTTGCATCAGGTACTCGGTCATTGGGACTCGTTGCAATGCCATTCGGCCGTTCCTTCCTTAGCGTGTCAGGCCGCCTTCCCCAAGGCGATGGCTAGTCACGCGAACCCTATTCTAGACCCAAACGTCCCGAGAAGTCGCGCCTCAGCCAGGATTTTTTACCGGTTTTCCCCGCCCGGGTCACGGTTTCACTCGTTCAATTCTCCCGAAGCCGACCTGACCCGGCGCGAACTGAGCAGGTCGGGTATCCCTGAACCGCCGTGATTCGCTCGCTCATCAACCGCTCCCTTCAGGGTCATTTGCAAGCTCTGATTCAAGCGGGCCAGCTCCCTGATGCCGCGTACCCGCCCATCCAGTGCGAGGCGCCGAAGCAACCGGACCACGGCGACCTCGCGGTGCCCTTTGCGCTGGGGGCAGCGCGCTTCGCCGGCATGAACCCGCGCGCGCTGGCCGAACTCCTGGTCGAGCGTCTGCGCCAAGACCCGCTCATCGCCTCGGTGGAGATTGCCGGGCCGGGGTTCGTCAACCTCCGCCTCTCGCCCACCGCCTACCAGCAAGCCCTGAACGCCGTTTTGAACTCCGCCGGCCAGAGCGTGCTCAACGATGCCGCGCACTTTGGTCGCCCCTCGTGTGAGCGACCCGAGCGCATCAACGTCGAGTTCGTCAGCGTGAACCCGAACGGCCCCATCACCATCGGCAGCGGGCGCGGGGCAGCCTACGGTTCCGCCCTGTGCAATGTGCTGCAGGCGGCGGGCCACACGGTCCACCGCGAGTACTACATCAACGACGGCGTGAACAGCGAGCAGATGCGCCAATTCGCCCTCAGCGTCCGCGCGCTCAAGCTGGGCACCGAATTCCCGGAGAAGGGCTACAAGGGCGACTACGTCCAAGCCGTCGCCGACCAAATCGAGCCGCAAGGCGACCCCGACGTGATCTGGTGGCAGCAGGAAGCCCAGGCCCTGATGCTGCAACGCCAGCGCCGCGACCTGGAAACCTTCGGCGTGGCCTTCGATACCTGGTTTAGCGAGCAAACGCTCCACGATTCGGGCCGCGTGCAGGCCTGCAT